>JBBRHB010000086.1:0-11975 GCA_038223355.1 Chloroflexales bacterium | reverse complement strand
CATGACATTGGGGCGAGTGGTCGGGCTTGCGGCACCTATCAGACGGCTGATGGCCGTACCGACGTAGCCACGCTGGTACCCTTCTTCCGCTCACCGAGCGCCGACCTGAATACCACACTTGCGATTGCGCTGATCTCATTCTTCGCGATCGAGTATTTCGGCTTCAAGGATTTGGGCATCGGTTACCTGGGAAAATTCTTCAACATCAAAGAAGGTCCGTTTATCGCACTGGTCGGGATTCTCGAGTTGATCTCGGAGTTCGTGCGTATTATGTCCTTCACGTTCCGACTTTTCGGCAATATTTTCGCCGGCGAGGTGGTACTGGCGGTGATGGCCTTCCTGGTGCCATGGCTACTGCCATTACCCTTCTATGGCCTGGAAATTTTCGTGGCCTTTATGCAGGCTTTTATCTTCGCCATTTTGACGATCGCCTTTATCAACCAGGCGACCACGGCTCATCATGAGGCGGATGCACACGGCGGCCATATGGAGGCATCTCCGGTCGACTCTGCACACTGAACACTGTAGGTGGCTCACACGCTTAATCTTCGTATATTTTGGAGGATCACATGACGGACGTAGGCGCGCGGCTTTTAGCAACTGGTTTAGCTGTTGGTTTAGGCGCGATTGGACCAGGCGTAGGCATTGGCATCATCTTCTCAGGCGCACTGCAAGCAATCGGTCGTAATCCCGAAGCCGAAGGAACGCTCCGTACTAACCTATTTATTGGCTTCGCGTTGACCGAGTCGCTGTTCATCTTTGCCCTGGTTATCGGCTTCTTGATCGCCTTCAAGGTCATCTAGCAGTCACAAAGGCAAGGAGGCATTTATGGATAAGCTAGGCATTAATCTACCGTTGCTGGTCGCCCAACTCGTCAACTTTGGCTTGATCGCCTTTTTGTTGTCACGGTTCCTGTATCGCCCGGTTCTGAATGCACTTAGCAACCGCACGGCGCGGATTCAGGAAAGCATGGAGAATGCCGAACAGGTCAAGCAACAGCTCGCGCGCGCGCAGCAGGATTATGAAGCGCAACTGAACAAGGCGCGCCAGGAAGCAGCACAGATCGTGGCACAGGCCAATGATCGTGCCAAGGTGCAGGCCGAAGACGTGCTGAATCAGGCTCGGGCCGAGGCCGAGCGTATTCAGGTCGAGGGTCGCCAGCAGATTGCCCAAGAGCGCGACCAACTGCTCCGAGGTCTGCAAGGCCAGTTGGCAACCCTTGTTACGCAAACTGCGAGCACGGTCATCGGTCAGGAACTGCACGGGCCCGAACACCAGCGCTTGATCCAACAATCGATCAGCTCGCTCGGGAGGCTTTAATGGCGACCGTTGAGGCTCCGGCCGTTGCTCAAGCACTCTATGTCTCGCTGGTTCAAACGCTGGACGCGAATGGGGCAGCAGGCCAATTAGATGAAGTGATTAACGCCTTCGTCGAACTGGTCCGTGGCTCCGGCCCGCGTGATGCCGAAGTAACCAGCGCAGTTGAGGTCGATCCGGCGCAGCACGAGGCGATTGTGCAGCAGTTGCACACCAAATACGGCGCAGGGCTCGACATCAGATTCACCGTTGATCCGAGTATTTTAGGTGGTCTGGTTATCCGGGTTGGTGATAAAGTGTTAGATGATAGTGTACGTAGCCGCTTGGCCGCCGTGCAACAACGGATGCTAGTGAGCTAAGGTACCCCAGCGGCGAAGGAGCGAAGCAGGTGAAGTTTGAAGGCAACACGCATCTTCATGCTTCACCGCTTTGCGTTTTGTAAGACCAGAGGAAGATATGGCAGTTACAACTGAAGACATTCTCCAGCGATTGCAAGCTAGCCTGCGTACAACCGCTCAGCCGGCACAGTCCGTCAATGTCGGAACGGTGATGAGCGTCGGCGACGGCGTCGCCCGAATCGAAGGTCTCCAGCAGGTCATGGCCTCCGAGCTTCTCGAGTTCCCGGGCAAGGCCGGCAAGGCACCGGTCTATGGCATCGCGCTCAACCTTGAAAAAGACAGTGTATCATCGATTATTGTCGGTAATTACGAAGAGATCGAAGAAGGTGACCTCGTTAAGTCGACCGGTCGTATTATCGAGGTCCCGGTTGGCGATGCGTTGATCGGGCGGGTCGTTAATGCGCTTGGCCAGCCGATCGATGGCAAGGGTCCGATCAATACGACTAAGAACCGGCCGATCGAGCGCATTGCCCCCGGCGTTATTACACGCCAACCGGTACGAACCCCGGTGCAAACCGGCATTATGTCGATCGATGCGATGATTCCCATCGGCCGTGGTCAGCGTGAGTTGATCATCGGCGACCGCCAAACCGGCAAAACGGCGATTGCCATTGATACGATCATTAACCAGAAGGGCAAGGACCTTATCTGCATCTACGTTGCCATAGGACAGAAGCGCGCGCAGGTTGCACAAATCTACGGCCTGCTAGAGCAGTATGGCGCGATGGATTATACGATTGTTCTATCGGCCTCAGCCTCTGAGTCGGCGGCGTTACAATATATCGCGCCGTATTCGGGCTGCGCTATGGGCGAGGAGTTTATGGAATCGGGCCGCGATGCCTTGATTATCTATGACGACCTGACCAAGCATGCCCAGGCCTATCGCCAGGTTTCATTGCTGCTACGCCGTCCCCCCGGTCGTGAAGCATTTCCCGGCGACGTTTTCTATCTCCATTCGCGGCTCCTGGAACGTGCTGCTCGCCTAAATAAAGAAAACGGCGGCGGTTCCTTGACCGCGCTGCCAGTGATCGAGACCCAGGCCGGCGATATCTCAGCCTACATCCCGACCAACGTGATTTCGATCACCGATGGCCAGATCTTCCTCG
Source organism: Chloroflexales bacterium (assembly GCA_038223355.1). Lineage (GTDB taxonomy): Bacteria > Chloroflexota > Chloroflexia > Chloroflexales > Kallotenuaceae > JACDGP01. Next base: position 9,154 of record JBBRHB010000086.1, on the reverse strand, counting down.
AATCCGATCTATTCAACTCTGGCCAGCGACCGGCGATTAGCGTCGGTTTGTCGGTCTCGCGCGTGGGTGGATCAGCCCAGATCAAGGCCATGAGCAAGGTTGCTGGCCAGATGAAGTTGAGCTTGGCCCAGTTCCGTGAACTGGCGGCATTCGCGCAGTTCGGCTCGGATCTTGACGCCGGGACGCGGTCACAGTTGGATCGCGGACAACGTCTGACTGAGTTGTTGAAACAGCCCCAATACCAACCGCTGGCGGTCGAGGATCAGGTTATGTTGATCTTCGCGGTCTCACGCGGCTTTAGCGATAAAATCCCGGTTGAGCATATCGCCGATTTCAAGCGTGACTTCTTGCAGTATATTCACTCGACTCATGCCGACATTGGGCGGGGCATCGTAGATTCCAAGCAATTTAGCTCAGAGGCCGATGCCGCACTCACCCAGGCGTTACAGGATTTCTTGGCCACAACGAACTATCGAGCAGCGGTCGCCGCGTAGGAAACAATTATGCCTTCAACGCGTGAAATTCGGCGGCGTATTAAATCCGTCAAAAACACCGCCAAGATTACTAAGGCCATGGAAATGGTCTCGGCCTCCAAAATGCGCCGGGCGCAACGCAATACGCTGGCGACGAGACCATATGCCGATCGCATGCGCGACGTGATGAGCGAACTGACAAGTCGCGCCGGCAAAACGCTGGCCCATCCGTTGTTAACGCAGCATGAACAGGTCAAACGGGTAGGGCTGGTCATTATCACCCCCGACAAAGGCCTGTGTGGCGCGCTCGTATCAAATGTGCTGCGCCTAGCCGCGCGCTTTATTCTGGACCAACGGCAGCAAGGCCGGACCGTAGAGGTTATTACGGTCGGCAAGAAGGGCCGGGCCTTTGCCGTGCGCAATGGTTTGGGCTTGATCGCCGAGGTGACCGGCCTCGGTGATGCGCCGGGCTTAGTTGATACACTTGGTGCATCGACCAATGTGATCGATGGCTTTATCCAGGGCCGCTTTGACGAAGTGCACGTGATCTTCACAGCCTTCATCAACACACTATCACAAAAGCCGCAGCGCCGCCGCGTCTTGCCAATTGAGCCACCAGTCGCGGGCAGCGGCGTGCGCACAGATTACACCTACGAGCCGGATCAGAGCGATGTGCTCGACGCCTTACTACCGCGCTTTGTGGAAGTCCAGCTCTACCAAATGATCCTCGAATCGATCGCCAGCGAGCACTCGGCACGGATGGCAGCGATGAAGAATGCCACCGATAATGCTAAAGAGTTGGTACGTGTGTTGACGCTTTCGGCCAATAAAGCGCGGCAGGCCGCAATAACGAAAGAGCTGTCCGAAATTGCGGCCGGCTCGATGACGTAGAAACAGTTGGAGTAGACCCATGGCAACTGCATATGTGGACGGTACGCGCACCAATGGCGCGAACGCGCCCGAGGTGACGGGCATTATTACACAAATCATCGGCGTCGTCATTGACGTTAGCTTTCCCGATGGTCACCTACCCGCAATCTATAATGCGGTCGAAATCCCACTGGAACAGGGAACATTGACCTGCGAGGTCCAACAGCACCTGGGCCATGACATTGTGCGCACCGTTGCCATGTCGACGACCGATGGACTGCGGCGTGGCATGAAGGTCATCGATACCGGCGCGCCAATCAGCATCCCGGTGGGCGACATGACACTTGGCCGCGTTTTCAACGTCTTGGGCGAGCCGATCGATGGCAAGGGTCCGGTGGAAGCTAAGCAGCGGTTGTCGATCCACCGCCCCGCACCCTCGTTCGAGGAGCAGTCGACCCAGATCGAGATGCTCGAAACCGGCTTGAAAGTCTTTGACTTAATCGCCCCGTTCACCAAAGGTGGCAAAGCAGCAATCTTTGGCGGTGCCGGTACAGGCAAAACCGTCATTATTCAAGAGCTGATCGCCAACATCGCCAAGCGCGCAGGTCTTTCGGTCTTTGCGGGTGTAGGCGAGCGTTCTCGTGAAGGGAACGACCTGATCGGCGAAATGAGCGAAGCCCGGATCGACGAAAATACACACGTAATCGATAAAACTGTGATGGTCTTCGGCCAGATGAATGAGCCGCCGGGTGCGCGCTTACGGGTCGGCATGACCGGCCTGACCTTTGCCGAATATTTCCGGGACGAAGGGCGCGACGTGTTGCTGTTCATTGATAACATATTTCGCTTTACGCAGGCCGGTGCCGAAGTGTCGGCGCTGTTGGGTCGCCTGCCATCAGCGGTAGGTTATCAGCCGACGCTGGGCACGGAAATGGGCGAGCTCCAAGAGCGCATTACGTCGACCAAGCGTGGTTCGGTGACTTCGGTGCAAGCTGTGTATGTGCCCGCCGACGACTATACCGATCCGGCACCGGCCACGACCTTTGCCCATATTGACGCCACGATCGCGCTAGAGCGATCGCTGACGGAGATGGGCATCTATCCCGCCGTCGATCCGCTCGCCTCAACCTCGCGCATCTTGGATCCGAACATTGTAGGCGAAGAGCACTATCAGGTCGCACGTGATTGCCAGCGCGTATTGCAAAAATATCGTGATCTGCAAGATATCATTGCGATCCTGGGGCTGGAAGAGCTGTCTGATGAAGACAAGCTGACCGTTAGCCGCGCCCGCAAGATCCAGCGCTTCTTCTCGCAGGCCATGACAGTCGCCGAGGTCTTTACCGGCATCAAGGGCGTACAGGTTCCAGTTGCCGAGACCGTGAAAAGCTTCAAGGCAATTCTAGACGGCGAGGTCGATCACATTCCCGAGCAACTGTTCTTTAATGCAGGCGGCATTGACGACGTGATCGAGAAGTACAATAAATCCAAGGCGTAACGAGCCGTAAGGAACTTTTATGCCGATCCATCTGGAAATTGTGACAGCTGAGCGCACGGTGCTATCGGATGACGTTGATCAGGTTAACGCGCCGGGAGCCGCTGGACGCGTCGGTATTTTGCCACGTCACGAGCCACTCTTGACAGCGCTCCTCCCGGGCGAGCTCTCGATTATCAAGGGCGGCGAGCGGACACCCTTTGCAATCTCGGGAGGCTTCATGGAAGTCCTCCCGGATCGCATCACGATCCTCGCTGATAGCGTCGAGCGCGCCGACGAGATCGACGAAAACCGCGCCGAGGCCGCCCGGCGCCGCGCCGAAGAGGCCATGCGGAATCGGGCGAGTGCTCAGGATCTTGCGACAACGGAGATGCAACTGCGACGAGCAGTCGTCCGCCTGCAAGTTGCTCGCCTGCGTAGAGGCAACCGGGGTATGCAGCGCGGCCGGGAGGACTAAAGAACGCTGCTCGGTTTCTCGTCTATGGTACCATGGCCACGCCCGGTGACAGTAGGTCATCGGGCGTGGCGTGTTCACGCCCAAGCATCGCGTTAGAGTCGGGATGTTGGCAGGAGAATAGATTTTGGCTCGCAAGATCGGGATCGATCTAGGCACAGCGAATGTGCTCGTCTATGTTAAAGGCAAGGGCATTGTCCTGAGCGAACCGTCGATTGTGGCGATTTCGACTAAGGATGGTCGGGTACGTCGCGTTGGCGCCGAAGCCCTGGCAATGCTCGGTCGTGAGCCTGAAAGTATTGAAGTAATTCGACCGATGCGGAACGGGGTCATTGCTGACTACGAAATCACCGAGCGGATGCTCGATCATTTCATCAAGAAGACGCGCGGCAATTCGTGGACGAAGCCGCACGTTATGATTTGTATACCCGCAGGTGTTACGTCGGTCGAAATGCGGGCGGTGCGCGATGCAGCGATCCAAGCTGGTGCCCATCCTAAGCATACCTATTTGATCCGCGAGCCGCTGGCCGCAGCTATTGGCGCAAACATCCCGGTCGCACAACCAAGTGGCAACCTCGTGATCGACATCGGCGGTGGTACGACCGAAGTGGCCGTGGTTTCGTTGAATGATATCGTCGTGAGTGCCTCGGTGCGCGTCGGTGGAAATAAGTTTGACGAAACGATCGCCGCTTTTATTAAGCGCCGCTATAACATGGTTGTTGGTGAACGGACGGCAGAAAGCATTAAGATCGAAGTTGGCTCCGCCTTGATGCTCGAAAAACCACTCACCATGCAGGTCCGGGGCCGTGACCAAGTATCGGGCTTACCGCGCACGATTGAGGTTGGATCAAGCGAGATTACGGATGCGATTCAGGAGCCGCTCGAAGCGATCATTAACGCCGTCCGGGCGGTGCTGGTCGAAACACCACCCGAATTGGCCTCTGATATTATCGACAAAGGCATGGTTATGACTGGCGGGGGCTCGATGCTGCGTCGCATTAACGAGCTTTTAACCGAGGTAACGGGCGTGCCCTGCTATGTCGCCGACCAGCCTGCCAACTGCGTCGCACTAGGAACCGGCTTGGCGCTAGAGAACATTGATATCTTGCGCGACAGCTTGTCGGGAGATGATGTCCATTAGCGGTTAGTGGCGTTTACGACGTGTCGCACGGCGCGCGACTTTATCCGGTGCCAGCGCTTGACGGGTGGCTTGACGCGCATCTGCTTCGTGTTCTTGATCCCAATCCTCCTGTTTCATAGAGCGCAGGATCAGGTCACGCACTTCCACCGGCGAATCCGACACCATCAGTAATTTTAGGTCACCCTCGGCTATTTTACCTTGCGTGAGCGGCGCTGTATGCAGCCAATCTAGCAAGCCCTGCCAGTAGGCCGAGCCAAATAAGATGACAGGGAAGTTTTGTACCTTGCCCGTTTGAATGAGGGTGAGTGCCTCTAATAATTCGTCCAGCGTCCCGAAGCCGCCGGGAAAGATCACAAAAGCCTGCGCATATTTAATAAACATGGTTTTGCGTACGAAGAAGTAGTGAAACTCTATGCCGGTATGCACATACGGGTTAATACCTTGCTCAAAAGGCAACTCTATGTTCAAGCCGATCGACTGGCCATGACCCTCATACGCGCCACGGTTAGCTGCCTCCATAATGCCCGGTCCACCGCCGGTAATGACGGCTAGCCCCGCTTCGGCCAGGAGCAGTGCCAGCTCTTCCGCCTGTAGATAGGTCGGATCGTCTTCTTTAATGCGCGCAGATCCAAAGATGGTAACGGCCGGCCCTAGTTCAGCTAGTGTGTCGAAGCCGCTCACGAACTCGCTCATAATGCGCAAGACCCGCCAGGGATCGGTATGGGTGAAGAGTTGCTCGGCAACGGGAGTTTGATGCGGACTTTCGAGTAGTTGTTCATCCTGCGTGTGCTTGCTACCGGGAAGCAACTGCGCGGACGGGGTTCCTGTACTACGACTGGTGCGTGAATTGGCTACTTTACGCTGCATAAGCCGTTCTGAGGCACAACTCATGCCAGCAATAGCGTTGACCCAGCGTAGAGGCTCGGGTATAGTAGTGCTCTATGCAATGGCGCATGGCAGCGCAGCGGGCTCATTCGTTAACGGTCAGCGCAGGGCCTGCTGGTCGTTTTGTGTTTTTAAGCGATGTTGAAGATGCAGATAAAGGAGTAAGGTATGAGCACAACGATACGACGCCCTGATCAAACCCTTGATACAGTGACCACTAAAGCTGCTGGAGAGTATACAAATCTGGCAGTGCCGCGATTGATTGAGCACGCACTCTTGCGGGGTGAAGGTGAGCTAGCGGCGAATGGTAGCCTCGTGGCGGAGACCGGCAAGCGCACCGGTCGTTCAGCCAAAGACAAGTTCGTGGTCCGGAATACCCTAACCGAGGACACCGTCGACTGGGGCAGCGTTAACCAGCCTATATCACCCGAGCGCTATGCAGCACTACGCCAAGGGGTGTTGGGGCACTTGCAGAGCAAGGATGTGTTTATACAAGATGCCTTAGCGGGCGCCGAGCCGGCGGCAACATTGGCCGTGCGAGTCATAAGCGAGTATGCCTGGCATGCCCTCTTTGCGCGACAGCTTTTCCGCCGACCGACAGCCGAGCAACTAGCCCACTTTGCACCGGACTTCACCGTCTTGTCTGCACCGACTTTTCAGGCCGACCCGCGACGCGATGGCACGAAATCCGAGACGGCGGTCATGCTTAATCTTGAGCAGCGCGAGATTTTGATCTGCGGCACGCGCTACGCTGGCGAGATCAAAAAATCGATCTTTACGGTATTGAACTTTTTGCTGCCGGCAAAAGGAATTGTGCCGATGCATTGCTCGGCGAACGTGGGTCCCGATGGTGGGGTCGCACTTTTCTTCGGGCTATCCGGAACCGGCAAAACTTCGTTATCCTCTGATCCGGCACGGCAACTCGTCGGCGATGACGAGCATGGCTGGGGTGACAACGGCGTCTTTAACTTCGAGGGTGGCTGTTATGCCAAATGTATTCATCTGTCGCGCACAGATGAGCCCCAGATTTATGAAGCGATTCGCTTCGGCGCTGTACTGGAGAATGTGATTCTCGACCCCGTGACGCGCGAGCCGAATTATGATGACGGTAGCCTGACCGAAAATACCCGCGTCGCCTATCCCCTTGATTTTGTTGACAATATTGTCCCAAGCGGCATGGCCGGACATCCGCGTACGATCTTCTTCCTGACGGCGGACGCCTTTGGCGTGCTCCCGCCGATTGCTCGTCTGACGCCTGAGCAGGCAATATATCATTTTCTATCCGGTTATACGGCTAAGTTAGCCGGCACCGAAGTTGGTGTGATCGATCCGCAAGCCACGTTTGAAGCCTGCTTCGGCTCGCCGTTCCTGCCCTTACCAGCGACGACCTATGCCGCGATGCTACGCGATAAGCTACAAGCCCATCAGGCACAAGTGTACTTGCTCAACACCGGCTGGAGTGGCGGTCCGTTCGGCACCGGCACACGCATTAATATCGGCTATACACGTCGCATGGTCAAAGCCGCGCTCGACGGGACCTTACGCACCGCACCGACCTATCATGATCAGCGCTTCAACCTGCATGTGCCGACCCATATTGCGGGTGTGCCTGACCAACTGCTACATCCACAGGACACTTGGTCTGATCAGGCGAGCTTTGAACGGCTCGCGTCGACATTAGTAGGTCACTTTCGGGAGAACTTTAAACGCTTCGAAGCCGTTGCACCAGAAATGGTAGCGGTTGGACCGCAAGGGTAAGCTATGAAGCAGGGGCGTATTCCTGTCCTCTCGAACATCGTCGCTTCCTTACGAATATGATGCTAAAGTTCGCGCAGCTTCCATTTATATAGCACAGGTCATTGCGGAAATTGGTGCCCCTAAGCGACGGATTTTTTGTTAGTATTAGGCTATAGATGCTGGTTGAGAGTTTGATCAGGATCCTGGTATTTGGACATAAGGGGATGAGACGATGCGCTACAGTGAACAAATCTGCCCGCGCTTTCAGCATGCCGTAGAGATTCTAGGCAAGCGATGGGTTGGACTGATCCTGAAGCTGCTCATGGAACGACCACTACGCTTTAGTGAATTAGCCGAGCGGCTGGAGGTCGTTGGTGATCGTATGCTGGCTGAACGGCTGAAAGAGTTGGAGCTGGAGGGCGTTGTCGAGCGGCGGGTCTATCCCGACATGCCGGTACGGGTCGAATACCGCCTAACCGAGAAAGGGCACGGCCTAAGTACAGTACTCGAAGCGATTGGACAATGGAGCGAACACTGGGTTGAGCTGCCAGAGGTAATGTCGCAAGGGATGGATCATTAGCCCTGCCCTCTGACCCATCCCATGGTCACTGTGTCTTCACACAGTGTGGACTATAATGGTAAGGCAACCGGTTACGCCGTTGTACAAGAGGCTGCCAATGGACTTTCAACTGAGCGAAGACCAGCAATTCATTCGCAAAACCGCACGCGATTTTGCCGAAAAAGTGATTAAACCCACCGCCGCTGAACGTGACCAGCACCACATCTGGCCTGCCGAGATCGTTAAACAAATGGGCGAATTAGGCTTCATGGGCGTGGCGATCAATGAACAATATGGTGGGTCGGGGCTCGATTATATCTCCTACGCCATCATCATTGAAGAACTATCACGAGTTGATGCCTCGTGTGGCGTGATCGCGTCGGTTAATAACTCGCTCGTCTGTGATGGAATCGAGCGCTTCGGTACTGAGCAACAAAAGCACGAGCTTTTGACGCCACTGGCAGCCGGAGCGCGGCTGGGAGCTTTTTCCCTGTCTGAGCCACAGGCCGGCTCAGATGCCGCCGCCCAAAAGACGCGAGCGATTAAAGACGGCGACTATTATGTTATCAACGGCATCAAGAACTGGGTGACAAATGGCCCACACGCCGATACAATCCTGTTAATGGCGATGACCAAAGCTGAGTTGGGCGTTAAGGGCATTACGTGCTTTTTAGTCGATACCCATCAACCCGGCGTGAGCGTGGTTAAAAACGAAGATAAGCTTGGTATTCGCTCGGCCCACTCGGCACAGATGGCCTATGATAACTACCGTATCCACAAGGATATGATCCTAGGTGAAGAAGGAATGGGCTTCAAAATCGCCATGACAATCTTAAGTGCCGGGCGCATTGGCATCGCCGCGCAAGCCATTGGGATCGCGCAGGGCGCCTTTGAGGCAGCACGGGATTATGCGCATGTGCGTGAGCAATTTGGCCAAGCGATTGTCAATTTTCAGGCCGTTGGCTTTACGCTAGCCGACATGGCAACCCGCATTAAGGCTGCCCGGCTGCTCGCCTATGACGCGGCCGCGCGTAAAGACCGCCACGACGATTTTATTGCTGCTTCTGCGATGGCGAAGCTCTACGCATCCGAGACAGCAATGTGGTCCGCGACTAAAGCCGTCCAGATCTTTGGCTCGAACGGCTACTCCAAAGAGTATCCCGTCGAGCGCTTTTTCCGCGACGCAAAGATCACGGAGATTTACGAGGGCACCAGCGAGATTCAACGGCTCGTGATCAGCCGCGAACTAATGAAGCCGGGCGCAATTGCTTAACAATGGTTCACCAAAAGTTGCAGAGGGCGGGTATAATTAAGCCAGCATTGCTTCTGGAGAAGCACAGCAGACACATGCGGTAGTGATCAATGATGGAGGCAAGCCATGGACATTGGAGTACCAGAGCTATTAATTATCCTCGCGATTGTGATCGTCCTGTTTGGCGCGAATCGACTGGCGGGCGTTGGTCAAGCACTTGGCAGCAGCATCAAAGAGTTCCGCAAAGCCACCCGCGATGAAGATGCACCCGTCAAGACCGAAACAAAAGTA
>JBBRHB010000085.1:0-12006 GCA_038223355.1 Chloroflexales bacterium | reverse complement strand
CCGTCAAGCGTGGCGAGATCAACGAAATTCGCTATGACAGTTACGTTCGTATGCGCGAGGAAGTCGACGCGGCGGTCCTTGTCCGCTAGAAACATTTGACATAAACGGTAGGCGGTCATAGTGCCAGATGGCATACGTCCGCCCTGGCCAGATGCATGCCATGACGGGTTTGCTTAAGGAAGGTTAGTTTTATGCTCACCGGCGAGAAGGTTATGTTGCGTGCCCTGCAGGAGGACGACTTCGAGGCTTGGTACCGCATGAATGAGGATGTTGAACTCACCCTTGCGGGTACCGGACGCTGGGTGCCGGTCAGTGCCGATATCGCCCGCGAGCGTTGGCAATATCTCCTCCATTCTTCGCCGGAAGTCCGAGTCAATTTTGCCATCGAGGTGGCTGGCGAGTTTATTGGCCTCCTGTCAATCAAAGAGATCGATCGCCACAACCAGCGCGCATTGTTATCGGTCGGTCTTACCGGTGCGGCCCAGCTTGGCCGGGGGTATGGACGGGATGCACTCCGGGTGGTGCTACGGTGGGCCTTCCAAATCCATAACCTCCATCGGATTGAACTGGAAACCTGGGCGACCAATGAGCGTGCCTTACGCGCCTACCGCGCCGCGGGCTTTGTGGAAGAAGGTCGCTTGCGGGACGGGGTTTGGCTTGATGGACAGTTTGTCGACGTGGTCGTCATGAGCGCCATTGGGCCAGAGTGGCTCCGGAATAATCAACCAATACAGTAAAAAGCCCGCGATCTCTAGCCGCGGGTTAGCGGGAGCAACACAATGTTACAGGGTGAAAAAGTCATATTGCGGGCGGTCGAGAAGGATGATGCGCCGCGCTGGCACGAGCTAGCACGTTCGGTGTATTTGGCACAATTGGGGGGCGGGGACTGGTATCCGCAGCCACTCGGCCGGGTTGAATACTGGTTCAAGAAGTCGCTCGAAAAATTGGATGGGTGCGAGTTTGCAATCGTGGCCGATGACAAAGTGATCGGCGATGTTGGCCTGCACCATTCCGACCGCCGAAGCGGCACGACGTCTTTTGGGGTCGGGATTTTTGACGAGGCCTATGTCGGACGCGGTTACGGCAGTGATGCCTTGCGCGTTTTCCTAGATTGGGCGTTTGGCGTTCAGAATTGGCGACGCATCTGGCTGACGACGTGGAGTATTAATGAGCGGGCCTGCCGCGCCTACCGCAAGTTAGGCTTTGTGGAAGAGGGCCGCTGTCCCGAAGAAGTTTATTGCGACGGCGCATATGTCGAGGAAGTCATTATGGGCTTGCTGCGCGAGGAATGGCTGGCACAGCGGAGCCGAGGAGCGTCTCATGTTACAGGGTGAAAAAGTAATCCTGCGGGCGGTCGAGAAGGATGATTTGAAGCGCCTGTGGGAGCTCGAACAAAATGCTGACCTGCTGGAGTGGAGCCAGCCCGATTGGATGCCCAAGTCTCTGGCCGCTCGTGAGAAGGAATACGAAAAACAGATCGAAGAGCGACACCCTCAGCGCGTCGACTTCGTGATCGAGGCCGATGGCAAGGTAATCGGTAGCATCGGCGTCCTGCACCAAAATCGCATGGCCCATAATGCCAGCTTTGGTATGGCGATCTTTGACCAAGAGTATCTTGGCCGAGGGTATGGGCGCGATGCAGTGCGGGTGTTTGTGGATTGGGCCTTTCGTATCGTCAACTTTCGACGGCTGTCGTTGGAAGTACTGGCCCCGAACGAGCGCGCGATTCATGCCTATCAAGCCTGTGGCTTTCGTGAGGAAGCGCGCCTGCGCCAGCATACAATCTTTCGCGGACAGCCGGTCGATGTGCTCTATATGGGCCTGCTACGTTCGGAATGGCAACAGGCTCGCGCGGAGCGAGCATAAATCTACTGGGAGGTTTGTATGCTACACGGTGAACGCGTGACGCTGCGTCCACGGGAGCTCGAAGACATAAAACAACTCCATCTTCTCTTCAATCGCGAGATTGACTTGGTCATGTGCGGCTATGGAGATTGGCGCCCACGCCCCGTCGCAGTGATGGAGCACTGGTTCAAAAAGGATCTTGACGACGGCATACAGACGCAATTTGTGATCGAAGTTGCTAGCAAGGTCATCGGTGAAATCGGCTTGCATCCCTGGCAGCTCAACCGGCGCGACGGCAGTGCCGAACTGGGTATTGGTATTTACGATGCCGAGTACATCAGCAAGGGCTATGGCCGCGAGGCCTTGGAGTTGCTGCTGCGGTGGTCGTTTGTGAACCAGAATTTTCGTCGCCTCTGGCTTACTACCGGAGCTACGAATGACCGCGCAATGCGCTCGTATCGCGCCTGTGGCTTTGTGGAAGAAGGCCGGCTGCGCGAACAAGAATGGTACGACGGTGAGTACACGGATCTTGTTGTGATGGGCTTGTTGCGGGTGGAGTGGGAAGCACACCGCGCCGCACAAGCCAGGAGATAGAAATGACAATCGGCTCAATGGGACGCTCGGCACTGCGAGAAACGCGGGCCTCGTATGCGTTCGTGGAACGGAACTTTAACCTAGTCAAACGCTATTGGGGCTGGGAGGTTGTCTTCCTGCTGTACTCAATGGTGAATGCCTTGTCGATTACCTTTATCGCCAAGGCATCGTCGGAAATTACCGGTGTCAGTATGTCGACCGCGACCATTAGCGGCTTTATTCTGTATTTGCTCGTCGGGGCGCTGGTGTGGAACTACCTAGCGGTCGTCTTCGACGCGATTAGTGAAACGATTACCTGGGAGCGTTGGGAAGGCACCATCGAATATACGTTTATGGCACCCGTATCGCGCCTAACGCACCTGCTAGGCACCACCGTTTTCGCGGTGGTCTATGGCGTGCTGCACACTACATTGATTCTCGTGGTCGTTTCATTCTTCTTCCATATCAGTCTCGCGCATGCCAGCTTTACCGCTGCCATCATGTTGTTGATCATCGGGAGTATGTCGTTCGTGGGCATGGGTATTTTTGCCGCCATCCTGCCACTCTTGTTCCCCGAACGAGGTGCCCAAATGACCAATATCATCAAGGCGCTGATCCTCCTGATCTCGGGTGTATATTTCCCGATCAGCGTGTTGCCTGGCTGGATGCAAACGCTTAGCCATATATCGCCGGCCTATTACGTGCTCGCCGGCATGCGCGCCGCAATCATCGAAGGGCGCGGCGTGCCTTCGCTCTTTGTCGGTTTCCTGTTGCCACTCATCGGTATCGGCCTCATCACGATCCCGGTCGGCTTATGGGTGTTTGTCAGCGCCGAGCGGCACGCTAAGCGGACCGGTAAGCTCAAGCGCAACGGGTAAGGAAATTCCGTGATTCATTTTGGTCGCGAAATCTGTGGCGATCTCGAAGCCGGCTTGCGGCGCGAGTGGCTCGTGACGAATGGCCTCGGTGGTTATGCCTCCGGCACACTGGCAGGCATTAATACTCGACGCTACCATGGGTTGCTCGTCGCGGCACTCCAACCGCCGGTCGGTCGCACCGTGCTGGTCGCGGGCTTCGTGGAGTGGGCGACGTACGATGGGCAGCGGTATGGGCTCTCGACTCATGAGTATGGCGGCGGCACGATCGACCCGCACGGCTACCGGTATCTAGAGTCATTTCGGTTGGACGGCACTCTACCGGTGTGGATCTTTGCCATCGGAGATGCCTTGCTAGAGCGCCGGCTCTGGATGGTATATGGGTCAAACACTACCTATGTGCGCTACCGGCTCCTCCGCAGTTCCGGGCCGGTTAATCTGGAGATCACTCCGCTCACCACATATCGAGATTTCCATGCCTTACGCCGCGCAGAAGCGCGGCAGCCGGTTGTTGAGAGCGAGCCGCAGGGTGTCACAATCCATACCAGCGATACGGACAGCCCGGCAGCACCGCCGTTCCGGCTGTTGGTGGACGGCGGCACGTTCAATTTGGGCGGCGATTGGTATTACAACTTTGAACACCGCGAGGAGGCCGCACGTGGTCTCGATGATCGCTCCAACCTTTATGCACCCGGGGGCTTTCACGCTACGCTCGTGCCGGAGACTGGGACAACGCCCAGTCTGACGCTGATGCTGACAACCGAAAGCGCTCCTTTGCTGGATAGTGCGGGAACGTTCGCGCAGGCGCAAAGCCGGCAGGCGGATGTGCTACAGCGGGCCGGTGCCATCGCCGCACAGCCGGTGGTGCAGCAACTTACGCTCGCGGCCGATCAATTCATTGTTCGGCGGAGCGACGTTCCGCAGAGGGCTGGAGTTGAGGCCGACCGGACGGTGATTGCCGGCTACCACTGGTTTAACGACTGGGGCCGGGACACAATGATCGCCCTCCCTGGGTTAACCTTGACAACCGGCCGGGCTGCGGATGCGGCCGGCATTCTGCGCACCTTCGCCCACTATGTACGAGATGGCCTACTGCCGAACAATTTTCCAGACCATTCGGGTGCCGTCCCCGGCTATAATACGGTCGATGCCACCCTTTGGTATGTGCTGGCGATCCGTGCATACCACGTCGCAACCGGTGATGATGCCTTGGTTAATGAACTCCTGCCCGTTTTACAGGAGATCGTTGATCGGCATACGCGTGGCACGCTGTACCATATTGGTGTCGATGCGTCAGATGGGCTCTTATATGCCGGCGAGCCGGGAGTGCAGCTTACCTGGATGGATGCTAAAGTGGGTGATTGGGTCGTGACCCCACGCATCGGCAAACCCGTCGAAATCAACGCCCTCTGGTATAACGTTCTCAGCACCTTGCAGCAGTGGCTCGTGGATCGGAACAATCCTGAAGCTGCCATCTATGGCAGCATGGCTGCTCGTTGCCGGATCGCCTTCCGTGCGCGCTTCGTCCATCCCGAGCATGGCTATCTGGCCGATGTCATCGACGGTCCTGATGGTGATGACTGGACGTTCCGCCCAAACCAAATCTTTGCCATCTCGCTGCCCTACCCACTTCTGGATGATGCGGAAAGTATGACCGTGGTCGACATGATTGGACGACAACTGCTGACCAGTTTCGGCCTACGTTCACTCAGGCCCGATGACCCGGCCTACCGGGGCGACTATAGTGGTGATCCACTTCACCGTGACGGAGGTTACCATCAAGGTCCTGTATGGAGCTGGCTGGTTGGTGCCTTTGCCGAGGCGTACGCACGCCTCCACCACGACCCCGTTGCGGGATTACGGTTGCTGCAGCCGTTCGTACATCACCTGCAGGACGGCGGTCTAGGCAGCATTTCGGAGATCTTCGAAGGTGATGCACCGCATCTGCCGCGAGGCTGTATTGCCCAGGCCTGGGGCGTTGCCGAGGTGCTACGAGTCTGGCGGCAACTGGAACAACAGATGACAGCGGCAGTGTAACAACCAAGAAATGTGACTTGCTAATGACTTAGGCGATTGTCTCATAGCCTCACCGAAACGTTGTACACTACCCGACGAATAGTGAGGTGCAATATGCAGAAAGCTGTAATTGGCGGGATCGTCGTGTTGCTGCTCGTCGTGGTCGGTGTCGGGGTCTACTTCTTACGGTTGACTGCACCGGTGGCGGTGTCACAGCCGGCGACCGCAGGCGCTGTTGCCACAACCGATAGTACCAGCATATCGAATGCGGTTATAAGCAGTGCTGCAACAAATGCGCCGGTGACCGGTGTAGCGGGCTCTCAAGTTTACCGCATCGACCCTGCCCAATCTCAGGCGGCGTATCACGCTAAGGAAACCTTTATCAATCGTAATAACCAACTCAACGCACCTGTCGGTGTGACCAAAGCGATCACGGGCGAGGTAACCATTAACCGTGCGCAACCGGCGGCCTCTAAGATCAGCGATATTGTAATCGACGTTAGCCAGCTAAAGTCCGATAGCGACAGGCGTGATAATGCGATCAAGCGGCAATGGCTTGAATCGAGCCACTACCCACTGGCTACCTTTTCACACGCGACGATTAGTGACCTCCCCAGTAGTTTGCAGGAAGGAACGCCGTTTCCGTTCAAGATGAGCGGCGATATGACCGTGCACGGCACGACGAAGCCTGTTACCTGGGCCGTCACTGCCACGTTGCAGGGTACAACGTTGCGCGGCCAGGCGACAACACTGCTAAAAATGAGCACTTTCAACGTCAAGGCCCCCGATATCGCCGGGATTCTACGAGCCGAAGACGACGTCACCTTAACGCTAGATTTTGTAGCCGTTGCTCAAGGAGCTGCAACCCAATAACCGCTGACGCGACGAACGCTCGGCACTGGCTCGTGTATACTGTGTGCCATTCGTGTTGCTAGCGAAGGATGCATAATGAATCGTAACGACGCTCCGTCCAATCTCGATCCCCATGACGCGCCGACCATCGACTTGAGCGATCAGATGAATCAGGGCGTCGAGCTCCATGACGACGATCCACTGCCCGATCTTCTGGCAGCTGCTCCCGACTCGCAGCCGATCACCTCTCCCGATCCGATCGACTTTTCGACCAAAGGTATTACCGGTGCCGGCGCAGTTGGCATGAGTACCTTCAACGATGGTGATAATCAAACATTGTTCGAGCGCGTGACTGATGCGTTTGCGGAGAGTGGGAGCCGTAGTCCAGAGCTTAACGAGCAGCCGGAGCCGACGGAAACGTTGTTTGGCACGGCTGCAGGTACGCCTTCCCGGGTGCGCATCTATGATCAGCCGTCGTAAGGCTATTCCCCGGCGCGTGCGCCTGCTCGTCGCCGAGCTTGGCCTCATTATTGCCTTAGTTGCGACTTCGTACGTTACTCATCGCCAAACCGAGCTGCTGGCTCATGCCGCGGCCGGTCCGACCGTGCTACCAGAGCTCCTGGGTGCGCCCACCCCTTCTGGCCCCACGCCGACTCCCGGCCGGGCTGTCGCAGTACCGGTAAAGGGTGGGGCGCTCATCAACCCGATGCGCTTCTCCTACGAGCCGGATTGGTATGTGCCGGAGGTGCAAAAGCTTCTGGATGGCCAGCCCGGCCCGCTTAAAACCCTACGCGTCACGATTGGTGATCGCGAGCACTCGTTCGCCGAGTTTTTAATCAGTCAAACGAGTCTGTATAGTCTTAACCCCAAGGTTGTGCTGGCCTTGCTGGAAATGCAAAGCCACATTATTTCGAGCGGTACACCATCAAGCGATCAGGTCGATTGGGCGATGGGCTATCACGGCGAAAACGAGCATTGGCGCGGTACCGTACCTCAAGCACGCTGGGCGATGCGGGAGTTGCGCCGCGCGGTACGTGATTATGCCGCCCCCCCGGATCTGGTCTATGCCGATGGCAGTCATTCGCCGGTCCCCGGTGGCCTGGATGTACCGCAATATGCCCTGACCCGTGTGGTAGCGGCTACGGTCAACCCCGGCGAACTTCCCGCGCGCTTAAATGGTGGGCCGGATTCGTTTGTTGGGACCTACACGCGCATGTTTGGCAACGGTTTCGCGCCACCTATGGATTGGCCAGCTCCAGCAGCCCCATTTCTTAGCCATCCCGCTGAGCACATGGCCCCCATTACCTCCTTTTTCGATCATGATCTGCCGTTCCTCCACGAGAACGGATCATTGGTATCGTACCGCGGTGACCGGAGCACGACGCTTTCATATGATGGCCACACCGGGTGGGATTATGGAATGCGGCCTCCTGACCCGGTCCTTGCGGCGGCCGATGGCAAGGTCGTCTTCGCCGGGAACTCTGATGATGGCTGCGGCGTCGCGCATGTGGTCATCATCGACCATGGTAATGGCTACCGCACCCTGTACTGGCATATGTCCGAGGTCTTGGTGCAGCCAGGCCCTGTTAAACGCGGTGAGCGTATCGGTATCGTTGGGAGTTCGGGCTGTGCAACCGGGCCGCACCTGCATTTCCAGGTTCAGTACCTTGGGCGTGATGTTGATCCGTACGGCTGGTGTGGACCCAAAGGCGATGATCCTTGGGCGCGCTATCCCGGTGGACAAGTGAGTAGCTGGCTGTGGAGTTGGATGCCTTCGCCCTGTAACATCCCAAAAGGAGCGACGCTCGTAGATACTGGCGACGCGGCTTTTCACAAGCGTGGCGATGGCTGGCAAGAGTTGGCCGGGGGTTTAGGTGGAACCAGTTTGCGCGTGACCAGTGTTGTTTCAAGTAGTGTCGACGTGCCCACCGGTATTTGGCAGCCGGATCTGCCATCAGCCGGTCGTTACCGGATATTGGCCTGGGTGCCCTATATTGATAACGGCCTCTCTGATGCCAGCAGTGTGACCTATACCGTGACCTTCGCCGCCGGCTCCAAGACAGTCAACGTTGACCAATCGATTACGGCCAATACCTGGGTCGACCTGGGAAGTTATGACTTCCCATCACGAGGTGGTGCCGTGCGCTTAGCAGCCCAAGATGGTGCTGCCGCCAACGGTACGACCAACGTGTGGTTCGACGCGCTGATCTGGATGAAAGAATGATAAACCAAGCACTAACTCATCCGTTGCTCACCGATTTGCCGCCCGAGAATCGTGAGATTGTCTCTGAATTGCTGGCCGACCCGCAGGCACCATCGTGGCGGGCTCAGTGTTTTTCGTTGGGCTACCAGTGGTTTACCCAGGAACGTCCTGCCGAAGAGTTGACGCGCTTCGGCTTTGTGCTGGCGTCCGCCCTCGAACGGGATCAGGCTGACATTGTCACCGAACTCCTGCTAGGCTTTGCCGGAGCGCGTGAAGATCGTCATTCGCATGAATGGAGTGAGCGCTGGCAAAAACGAGTCGCTGAGCTAGATGGCCTACACCGGATCGTTAGTGCCGCCAACTCGACAGTCTCCCTTGAAGCGTCGCTCCTGACCGTAGTGGAAACAGTTGCTGAGGTTATGGGCAGCGATGTGTGCTCGATCTTTTTGTTTGATCGTGATCGTGCCCAGCTCTTTTTGCGCGCTACGCATGGGCTCAATCCAGGTGCCATCGGTGAAGTAAGTATCCGGCTGGGTCAGGGCATTACCGGTCTAGCTGCCCAGGAAGGACAGCCCATCGCGGTGGCCGATGTGGCCCATGATTACCGTGTGCATAATGACTCAAGGCTCAATGAACAGGCCTACCGCTCGATTTTATGTGTGCCAATTATTTTGTTTGCTCGCCATAATGCCGATTTTGCCGGCGATCGCCTACAGGGTGTGATCAGCGTGCAGACGGTTACCACGCGGTCGTGGCATGAGGAGGAAATTCATTTCCTAGAAGTGGTCGCAGGTGAGCTCGCCTTCTTCATCGCGAACGCGCAACGGTACCAGGAAACCGATGAACGGCTGCATCAAAAAATCCGTGAACTCACAACCTTGCAACAGGTCTCCTCAGCGATTGCCACGACGCTCGATCTCCAAACGGTGCTGAACCTGATTGTCGATCAGGCGGTCGTGTTGTCACGCGTTGATCGCGCCGATATTTTTCAATCCGGTGACGAGCTTGATTCATTACAGCTGATCGCCTCGTGCGGTGGCCAGTGGGATGAGCGACTACGCCGTGTTATCATGCGAACCGTGACGGAAGGCCATCCACTGGCGGTCGTTAATGCCTATGATGATGTGCGTTTTCCTGAGTTGGCTGCCGTAGCCTACAGTGAAAATTACCACTCGCTATTTTGTATTCCCCTACGCATCGGTGCCCGTATTATGGGCGTGATTGCGCTTTACACACGCCAGCAGCGCTATTTCGATTATGAACAAGTGCAACTCCTCTCAACATTTGCCGATGAGGCGGCGATTGCTATCGAGAATGCGCGCTTGTATCTTGAGGCGCAACGCTCCCTCAAGATCAAGTCAACGTTGCTACAGGAGATGCACCATCGGGTCCGCAATAATCTGCAGACGATCTCGGCTTTGTTAAACATGCAGCTGCGCCGCCTTGATTCCGAGTCCTCAGGGGCTCAGGTCCTAGCGCAGAGCGCCGGCCGTATCCAAGCGATTGCAGCCGTGCATAATCTCCTTTGTCGTGAGGATATCGGCTTCACGACGATTCAGGAGATTGCCCAACAGGTCGTGGACGGTGTGCGGATGGGCCTCGTCGGCGAGAAGCCGGTCCATTTCCATGTGGTGGGCGCGCCCGTAAACATTTCGTCGCGCGAGGCGACTGTGGTGGCCTTGATCATTAACGAGCTGATCGATAACGCGCGTAGCCATGGGCTCGCGGCCGAAGGTGGGCTCATCGAAGTGGCCGGTTGGCTCGAAGATACCCAGGTGCAGATCGAAGTCCGTGATGACGGTCCGGTACATCCTGGGGGACCGAGCAAGTCTTCAAGTGGGTTGGGGCTATCGATCATTGAGACGTTGGTCACGACCGACCTCGGTGGTACCTTTACCTTCAGCCGTGACGACCAATGGGCACGCGCGCGGATTACCTTCCCGCATACTCCTCCGCTGCTTGATACGCCTGACGGTGGCCTCGACCCCTAAGCTTACAGCTATTCGACAATCTCAGCACACAGGAGCCGGCCTAGGCCGGCTCCTGTGTGCCGCTGCGCAGCAGCTGTGCCTTTAGTGAAATGTTATGGGCAGCATGGCTCGGTAGAAGCGTACTGTGGATGGCACGGTAATGGTCGAGCTGGTATTAGAGTCAGCGGTGTAGATACCATCATTGGCAGTTACCTTGAACTGGTAGCTATGGCCCGGTGTACCAAAATAGCTGAAGCTCCTTCCAACCACTAGACCTAAGGAGCGCCACGCCCCGTTCCCAGTATCCACTGCCGAAAGTGTGAAGGTCCGTACATCGGGATTACTGATCCACGATAGCTGGATCACGCCGGATGGACTGAGCTGTGCGGATAAGCTCGTTTGAGGCGGCGAGGTATTCATGATGAAGTTGATTGTTTGATCCGGTGTAACATTGCCGACCCAATCGGTAGCGTTGAAGCGGACCGAGTGAGGACCATCTGGCAATCCCGGCAAGCTTTCCAATGGGATAATTGTGCCCGAGATGGGCTTGATTTGCTCGGAGCCGCCATCAATCCAGTAGGTAAACTGCGCAACGCCCATGCCGCCGAGATCGTCGGCCGAAACTGCTAGGGTCTGCCCCGCGCCGATCACAATCTGGTTGCTCCCGGTCTGTGTGGTCGGCAAGACGGGGATGCTGCTGAGAGCGCCGGCACCTGGCGGTTGCCAGCTATACTCCGCCTGGGCCAAGCCGAAATAGTCAAAGAATTTGAAGCCCAGACTATGCAAGCCGGCTTGCAGAAAGATGCTGTTCGTAACCGAAGTCCCAACATGCAGGCCATGGTTATCGAGCACCTGGTTGTCATCAATCCACATCCAGCCGCCATCGTCGGAGGTCAGTTCAAAGGTGTATGTACCATCTGTGGGCGCATAGAAAGGCCGCGCCTGCTCAACGATGAATTGATCGGTCTGTCCCACCGGGCCACCCGCGCCCCAGCCTTGATCGCTGCCATCCCACCGGAAGCTGCCCACCGGGTGATCTTCGTCGACGGACAAAGGATTACTGGTTCGCGCGAGCAAGCTCTGTGGCATGACGCGCATCGCATATGCCTGTGCCAATGGGTAGCCTTGGGCATCAACTTGACTCGGTAATGGTGGATGGTTTTCAGGTTTGACCGTGATCGTCCCGACCCCCACATCCTGCATCATATAACCGACGTTTTCCTGCGCCAAATTCGCACTCAGGTTGATGGTACGGTTATAGACTGTGTAGTTCTGGAAGCGGATCGCTGCAACGACCGTGCGGGTTTCGCCTGGCTGCAGGGGGGTACCAAAGCCCCAGCGCCACGGATGACCCCCAACATCACCCTGACAATCACTACCCAGCGCTGAGGAGCCTTCCACCCCGCCCATGGCGAGTCGGAAATCGCCGGTGACTTTTGGTAAGGTCGGGTAGGTTTGCCCAACGTTACTTAGATAGCATTCGCTCTCATCATAGACATAACCACTGGTCAGATCGCCGGAATTGCCGGGCTGCGGGTCTTGCGTCGGCAGAAGTGTCGAGCCCGTGTTTTGCACCGTGAAAGAGATGCGAACGACCTCTCCCGCCGTGACGGTCGTTGGACTTGCCTGGAAACTCACCATTTTGATCTGCGGCTGTGCTGGTGCTGGCGGG
>JBBRHB010000084.1:0-12042 GCA_038223355.1 Chloroflexales bacterium | reverse complement strand
GCGTACTAGGGCACCCAAAACGATCAAGATCGGCAGCACCGGGATCGTGATGAACGTGTCGATCAGGACTACGATGATGCGCTCGTACCAGCCACCGATGTAGCCTGCGCTCAGTCCGAGAAAGGTAGAGATCACCGTGATGCCCAGGCTGGCCGTCACGCCGAGCAGGAGCGAGTTGCGGATCGCGAACACCAGGAACCAGAAGATATCTTGTCCCAGCGCATTCGTACCAAGCAGGTGTTTACCGCTGAGCCGCATGTTCTTCAGATAGGTGCCTTGCGCCGCGGGGTCAACTTTCGTCAACAAGGGCAAAATAAAGCTACCGGCGGCGAAGATCGCGATTAACGTGAGGCCCACCTTGAGCCGCATGTTGAGCGCCAACCGCCGGCGCCGCCCGGGTGCCGCTGGGCGGGCCTGGATGCCTCCTTGGAGGATCACACTTTGCTTCATGGCTAGTCCCTCAGCTGGTGCGAATTCGTGGGTCGAACAGCGGGTAGATCAGATCCAGGACGAGTGCCGCGGTGGCGACGGCAATGATCGCCAGGGTGAGTGCGCCGTAAAGCAGGTTATAGTCTCCGGCCCCCGCCGCCGTACGCATGACCAAACCGACCCCTGGATAGGAGAACAGGATCTCGGTGAGCAGCGCCCCGTTGAAGATCGTACCCAGCGAAAGCACAAGCGCTGTGACCTGCGGCAGCAGCGCATTTCGAAAGACATAGCTCGTCATCCTGGTCCAATCGGATGTCCCTTTGAGCTGGGCAAAGGTGACATACCCCTCCTCCTTGGTCGAGACGGCCAGCGACTTCATGCTCAAGATATTCCAGCCGAAACCGGCCATGACCAGCGTGAGCGCCGGCAAAAAGGAGTTATACAGGATCGCGCCGAGTTTCTGGATCGTCATTGGACCGGGGAGGAAAGTGGGTGTGAGCGGAAAGATCGGGAAGGTATACGCGAGTATCACGATGACCGTGAGGGCCAGGATGTAGTACGGGATCGGATACAGCAGAATGCCGCAGAGTTCCAGCGCGGTGGCGGCGGGATGTTTGTTAAAGTAGCCGGCCACCAATCCGACCAGATTCCCGAGCAGCCAGGAAATGATTGTCGTCGTCAGGAGCAGGCCGGCCGTCCACGGTACAGCGGCAAAGATGATGTTGGATGCAGGCTCAGGGTAGGAGGTAAACGACGGGCCGAAGTCGAAGTGCAACAGCACACGATTGAGGAAATGAACATACTGGGTAACAAGATTGCCTTTGAGACCGTAAAGCTCTTCGAGCGAGCTGCGCAGTTGCAGCGTCGCCTCGGGGCTCAACGTCTGCCCGGCCCGCGCCTGCACTTGCGAGATATAGTTGTTGATAGGGTCCCCGGGCATCAGCCGGGGCAAGAAAAAAGTGATCGTGAGCCCGATGAAGAGCACCAGCAGATAGCTTATGAACCGCTGTGTGAAATAGTGAACAAAACCCATAGCGCACCTCGTCGATTAGCGCACCTCGTCAATGAAATGGTAGCGCCGCGGCCAGTGGGGCTGCGTTGCGCAGCCCCTGCAAGCGTTTGACGCCTCGGCTACGTTGCCGGCTTGATGCTGACCAGGATCTTCTAGAACGAGCTCCACCAGGTATAAGGGACCGCATACTGGTTCCCTTGCTTCGGGAAATTTGTCCAGTAGCTACTATTGGTGGGTATCGTCGTCGGGATGTTCATCATGTTGATGTAATACATGTTCTGGACCATCAGCTGCATCACCTGCCTGCCGGTGTCGAGGAACTGGGGCGTTGATTGGTCCATCGACTGTCCCTGCTTGATCAGGTCAAATACCTTCTGGTCGTTAATGCGGTCGGTGTTGCCGATGATGGCGTCAGTCGCGTTCACATCCTTGAGGTATTCCGGCTGGATGTTGCGGAAGCTGTTCAGCCAGTTGGTGTTGAACGTACAGCTGGTTGACCAGTTGACCTCGGCGGTCAGCAAGGAATTCGTGGTCTGCACCTTGTTGAACTCGCCGTTGTCCACCTGACGAGCGTTCACCTTGAAGCCGGCCTTAGTCCAGCTATCAGCGATCGAGAAGCCGACGCGCTGCATGACCTTATTCCAGTCACTGGGAATGACCAGCTCCATCTGCCAGGTCTTGCCGTCGGCAGTGGCGTAGAAGCCGTCCGCGCCCTTCTTCATGCCGGCCGAATTCATCAGCTTCTCTGCCTCTGCCGGATCGGCCTTCCACCAACCAAGACCAAAGTTCTTGGATATCGCATCACCCTGTGGCAGTGCTGCTGCATCGTTGCCCATATCCTTCAGCTTGGCCACTAGGTCAGTGGCGAAGTTCTGGTTGTAGGGCTGATAGCCATCGGCCAACTTCAGATCCTTCAGCCATTGTTGTAGTGGGTCGAAGAAGGTCGGCCGCGTGATAACTGTGTCCGGCAGGGGCAGTGCCGATCCCCTGAACTGACCACTCATCGCGTTAACACCGACATTCTGCAAGTCGAGCGACAGAGCCAGCGCCCAACGAACCGCCGGCTTGTCCAACGGAGCCTTCTGCTGATTGAAAATGATGCCATACGAGCAGGCGTCACCCATATCATGGTATGGCAGCGTCGGCGCGAACGTCGCGATCTTTGGGTTCTGCTTCTGGGCACCCTGGATGCTGTCGGGGCTCATGAAGGTGTCAACATCATACTGGTTCTTGATGAATGCCAGGGTACGCGTTTGCTCGTCGCCGAAGTTCTTGTAGAGCACATACTTCGCTGCTGGCTGGCCCAACGCGCCCCAAGCAGAGCGCTGCCAGTCATCGCGCCGCTGCCAGAGATGCCATTGGCCGGTCGTATCGAACGATTTGATCGTGTATGGCCCCAGCGTTACGGGATTGGTATTCTTAAAGGCAGCGAGGTCGGCTTGCTTCTCGAAGATATGCTTGGGCACAATGTTGAATGCGGAGCCCCAGGTATACACACCCAGCGTGGTCGTGAAATCGTAGGCCGGATGCGTTGTATCAATCTCGAGGGTGTAATCATCGATCTTCTTGTAGGATTTGACGTAGGAGGTGATCGCGGGGACGCCGAAGTAGGTCAGCTTGCCCTTGCCCTTAAAGTAGGTATCGAGCGTATAAATGACGTCATCCGCGTTGAAAGCGACGCCGTCGCTCCAGTAGATGCCCTGCTTGAGTGTGACCTGGAACTGGGTGTGCTGTGCGTCAAGCACCTTGGGCAGGTCGGCGGCCAATTCGGGGTAGGATTTGCCGCTCGCAGTATCCATTTCCCAGAGATAGCCCCAGGCCAGTTCGCGGAAGCCGCGCCAGAGTGCATAGCTCCCCGAGAGCGGATTCATGTTATCGGGGTTATCCGTCTTGCCGTCGAAGGTCTGGACAACGAGCGTCTCATTACGTGGTGTGCCGACATCGGTCATCGCGCCCGAGCCCTGGACAACTGGGGCAACCGCCGCAGTCTGGCCTTGTGGCGCGGCAGGAACGGGAACTTGACTTTGCTGTGCGCTTGGAGTTGCAGGGGCTGCGCCACAGGCGACGATCGCCATTAAGCTGAGGACCAGTAGAAGAATCCGCGCTGACGGGAACATTCTCGTCATGACCATTACCTCCTGGTAAAAGGTGTTTGTTCGCCCGCATGGGCTGTCTACGCCGACAATAGCGACATCTACCGGCTCACGTACTATGCGTTGGTCGCAGATCGTCTCCTACGCGTCTGCATATTTATTCAGATATGATAATATATGTAGAGTGAAAACGAGTATACGCCGTGTTTTCACCCATGTCAACTTGCATATTTATTCATGCATGCGTATGATAGTGAGCAGCACGCCACAATATCGGGAAGCACGACGCACCATGACACGAACTGACGAACTCCGATTATTGGCGAAAGTGGCATACCTCTACTACGAGCGGGGCGAACGCCAATCTGCCATCGCGACACAACTTGATCTCTCGCAGGCGACCGTCTCGCGCCTACTGAAGCGAGCGGAAGAGGAACAGATTGTGCGCATTACCGTCAGCGTACCCCGTGGCGTGTACGCTGACCTTGAGGAAGCGCTGGAGCAGGCCTATGGGCTGAAGGAAGCGATCGTCGTCGATACAGTTGACGACGAGGGCGGTGACCAACTCCTGCGCGACCTCGGTGCGGCGGCAGCATTCTATGTCGAGACGACCTTGAAGCAAGGGGAAGTCGTGGGTATTTCGTCGTGGAGCGCGACGTTGCTGGCCATGGCCAACGCCATGCGACCGCTGCCACGACCAAGCGAGGCACGGGTGGTACAAATTCTCGGGGGTGTTGGAGATCCCGCCGCCGAGGGACATGCTGTTCATCTGACCCGCCAACTCGCGCTCTTAATCCGCGGGCAGGCGACATTTCTCCCCGCGCCCGGCATAACCGGCGGGGCGGAGGCCACACACCATTTCCTTGACGACCAGTATGTACAGAATGCGATGGCGCTGTTTGAGCACGTCAGTCTTGCGCTGGTGGGGATTGGCGCCCTCGAGCCATCCAAGCTACTGGCCAGCAGCGGCAACGTTTTCTCGGCTCAGGAGTTAGGCCTGTTGCGCGAGTACGGTGCAGTCGGTGATATCTGTCTGCGCTTCTTCGATGCAGAAGGCAACCCGGTCCTGACGTCGCTGAACGACCGGGTGATTGGTCTGAGCCTTGAGCAGTTGCGGAGTATCCCGCGAGCTGTCGGCATCGCCGGTGGCCGGAATAAACTGGCGGCGATACACGGTGCACTAGTAGGGCGTCGGATTAATGTGCTTATTACCGACCGGTTCACGGCGACACGGCTGATACAGCGACCGTTCGATGGTGTCGTGGCCGAGTTGCTCCACTAACGGCGGTACCGGCTGGCACATCCTAGTCCGCAGGCGAAATACTGCCGCTGTTCATTAAATCGCCAAATCGCCTCGATGTCGGATGCCCTCAAACTGATTGGTTGTATCAATAAATGCTGATTTATTATCATTTTTTGCAAGTGCTGTTGACAAAAATCTAGACATACTGTATAAGATGTACAACGGTTATAAAGGACGATTACTATGGAACGGGAGCTAGCGACAGTCCTGGATGCACCCCACTACCAGGCAGAAGTGGTCGCAGACCCTGCGCCTGACAACAATCGTACCCCTGCGACGATTGTCGACGTGCAGGGCTTGAGCAAAATCTACCCCAAGAAGACAACGTCCGGCGCGACCGGCATCTGGTCGAAGCTTGGACTGCGGCGGAGCGGGCCGCCAGAACAGTTTGTGGCGGTTGATGCCATCAGCTTTAGCATCCAGGCCGGCGAAATCTTCGGCTTGCTGGGTCCGAATGGCGCGGGCAAAACCACCACGATCCGCATGCTCTGTACCCTCTTAGAGCCTACCGGCGGCCTAGCGACTGTCAATGGCTACGACGTACAGCGGCAGCCGAACATGGTGCGCCAGAACCTTGGTGCCGTGCTCACGGGCGAGCGCAGCATCTACTGGAAATTGACCGGCCGCGAAAACCTCCAGTATTTCGCGGCGCTGTACCATATTCCGCCGGCCCTGGCCAAGCCACGCATCAACGAACTACTAGAGCGCCTCGATCTTTCTGCTCGTGCCGACGAATATGTCGAGCGCTACTCCACCGGCATGAAACAGCGCATCGCCATCGCCAAAGCCCTGCTGGCCAACCCACCCGTCCTCCTGCTCGACGAGCCCACAACAGGCCTTGATCCCCAATCGGCCCGCAACCTGCGCGAACTTATTCTAGAGATCAAACGCGAAGGCCGCACAATCTTGCTTACCACCCACTATATGGAAGAAGCCGACCAGCTCTGTGATCGCATTGGCATCGTCGATACCGGCAAAATCATCGCGCTCGATACTCCCGCACGGCTGAAGGCCTCTATCCAACAGCTAGACGTGATTCAGGCCGAGGTCGAGAATCTTGGTCCGGGCCTGCTTAGCGAGATCAACATTCTACAAGGCGCTGAACGGGTGATGGCACGGGACAACGAGAGCGATGGATCATGCACCATCAGCTTGCACACCCTGGACAGCCGCGCCCTATTGCCCACCGTCATCGACCTGATCGGCACCCACGCTGGCCGCATCAGACATGTCCAGGTTGCCCGGCCAACCTTAGAAGACGTTTTCATCGCGCTTACCGGCAAACAGTTACGAGACTAAAGGAGGTGCTCCCAATGGCAGACGCAACTTTGGTGCATCGCTCATTACGCTCGGAACTGCGAGCGATGCTGGCGAGCGCCAACAAAGAATGGGTGATCTTTCGCCGCTATCCCAGCTGGATCATCGCATTCCTGGTCTGGCCGGTGCTCTTTCCTTTAGCCTACGTCTTTCCTGCGCGGGCCTTAGCCGGTCCACAGGGCCTGGCCCTCTCGACCTTTAGCCGCCTGGCCGGCACCCGCGACTACGTCAGCTTTATTGTGATCGGGACCACGATCTATATGTGGTTCAACATCACCCTCTGGGATGTTGGCCTGCTCCTGCGCAATGAGCAGATGCGCGGCACCCTGGAGTCGAACTGGCTGTGTCCGGTCTGGCGTATTTCGATTTTGCTGGGCGGCAGCCTCACCAAACTGCTCACGGCGATCTTCTTTCTGGCAGCCACGATCCTCGAATGCCGGCTGCTCTTCGGCATCCAGCTTCTGCGCGGGAACCTCCTACTCCTGCTGGTCAGTCTTATCCTGCTGATTCCCTGTATCTACGGCCTGGGCATCGCCTTTGGGAGTCTGGTCTTGCGTTTTCAGGAGTCGAACGCGCTGGTTCTGTTCATGCGCGGGCTGGTCGCCATTTTTTGTGGGATGACCTTTCCCGTTACGGTTCTCCCACACTGGATGCAGATCGTCGCCGCGTGGCTGCCTTTTACCTATGCCATGCATGCTATTCGCGCCGTGAGCCTCAGTCAGGCCAACTTTGCCGCTGTCTTGCCCGACCTCGAGCATCTCCTCGCCTTCGCCATCGTCTTGCCCATTATTGGCTACGCGGCCTTTCGCTTCACCGAGCAGCGGGCGCGGCGCACCGGTGTGCTCGGCCATTACTAAGCCCGGCTAGCGCAGTTAATACAGATGGAGCTTTGCATGGACTATACCCCCCTCACGGCCATCAGCACACGCTCGTATGTACGAGCGATCCTGGCCATCGCTAAAAAGGATTGGTTGCACTTTTTACGCTATCCGCTCGAAGGAATGTTCAGAATTATTGAGCCAGTGATGTGGCTCACGCCGATCTATTTTCTAGGCCAAAGCTTTGCCACGTCCAATGGTGCTACGGGCTTTGCTGCCTACGTCGGCACGGTCGATTATATGTCCTTCGTACTGATCGGCGGCATTATTTCCAGCTATGTGAGTGCCGTCTTCTGGGGCATGGGCTTTTCGCTCAAACACGAAATGGACACCGGAGTGCTCGAAAGTAACTGGATGGCACCGGTGCCCCGTCCGCTGTTCCTGATGGGGCAAACGGTAGCCAGTCTTTCTATCACCTCGTTGAATAGCGTCGTGGTTCTGTTCCTCGCCTGGCGCATCTTTGGCTTCCACATCACGGGCCATCTCTTGCCGGCCCTGCTGGCCGTGGTGCCAATGCTCGTAGCACTCTATGGCTTTGGCTTCGCCTTTGCCGGACTGGTACTGCTGCTCAAAGATGCGAATACGATGGTGGACGTTGCTAATTTTATGGTCATCGGTCTGGCCGGTAGTCAGTTTCCGGTGCAGGTCTTGCCACGTTTTCTCCTGCCGGTCGCGCTAGCCTTACCCTTGACCTATGGCTACGATGCCGTGCGTGGCTATCTTTTGAACACCCGAACACTGATCCCGATCCACTACGAAATCGTCATCCTGCTGGTCTTCATGGTCTTTATGACTATCGTGGGCTCTGCCTTCTTCCGTCGTATTGAGCGACACGTGAAAATGCGCGGTACGTTGGGAACGCACTGAATGCGTCCCCAATGTCAGCTTCAAGCCTTACAACTCCCCCAACATATAGCGCGTCCATAGCTCGGCGGCGAGGGCTCCGGGATCGGCGACGACACCATAGGGCGCAAAGTAGCGGTAGACCCGCTCAATATCGCGCGCCAGTAACTCATAAACCTCCTCGTTATAACGCGGGTCGACGGCCTGGGCAAAATCGATAATCGTGACGCGCCCCTGCCAATACAAAATGTTGTACGCCGACAGGTCGCCGTGGACGCAATCATGGGCCAGAAACAGCTCAATGTTGCGCCACAGGCAGTCCCATAGTTGCTGAGCCTCCTCCCGTGGAATGCGCACTTCCCGCAGCAATGGCGCCGGCTCGGCGACGGCACCCACATACTCCATGAGCACCGCATTGCCGATTTGTGATAGGGCCCGCGGTACGTCGGCACCCACAGCATGTAACTTTTGCTGGACTTGGAACTCATACTGGATCCAGGATGTGACCTCCGTTGCACGATTGCGGGTATTTTTCTTGTTGCCCTTGCGCCGGCGGTCGTCGCGTACCACATGGCCATCCTGGTCGTGTTGTGCCCGGCTCTGGCGGTACACCGCGTCGTTGCTTAAGTTCCGAAACATGCGCGGGCGGTACACCTTGGCTGCCAGGTAGTCAGTGCCGGTTGCGGAATCTGCAGCACAACAGTAGACCGTGGCCTCCTTGCCACTTTTGACCACATGCAGCACATCGGTGATCAAATCCTCTTGATAGAAATGTGTCAGTGAGGACAGAATCCATAAACGGTCCCGCGAACCGGACAGGAAGGTTGGGTTGAACTCACCTTTCGTACCGCCCGCCTCCAGGGCCTGCTCTTGCAGCCAGCGCTGCACATCGGGGCTTCGTTCATAGCTCGATTTCGGCACGGGCAGCTTTGGCTCCGCCGTCTGTGTCGTGGTTGGCTTGCTCGGTATCCGTTCCTCTTCGAGCTCGGACTCGCTATATGTATCCATAATTATGTATCCTTCTCGGTATCGCTGGCATAATTGCCTGCGATGGTGACCTGCGCCAGCCGCACAGCCAACGCGGCAAATAGGCTCGGCACACGCGGGATGTCAATTTGACCAACCTGGATGGCTGCCAGGAGACGCGGCGTGATTTCCTTGGCAATAACGTGCATATCCGTATCTCGCCGCAGGTTGTCCACTATGCTACCTATCCCCGGTTCAGTGAGTAACTCACTCGCCCGCCGCAGACTGGCAACCTTGCGCCGTTGCCATAGCTCTTCCCACATCGCCGGTGTCAGCTCCTCCTGTGCAAGGTGCCGCCCTTGTGTGGCGCACCACGCTTCGGTTGACGGATCTGACGGATCTAACAGCTGCAGTTCCTGGAGCCAATGGCTGTAGCGGCCTACGTGCCCCGCAAGTTGTTGCTCTCCTTCGAGCAGCGCCTGCTCACGCAACTCCAGCACCGCGCGATCATTATCGCGTCGCTCCTGCCATACACGCTTCCGCAAGCCCCAGCGATCTTGCTCTCGCCAGGGCCGCGTCTGCTCGCGTGCGACCCGCTCACGTGTCCGCTCACCGCGCGCCAGGCGCTCTTGTCGCCCAAGCCGCTCCAATCGTTCGCGCTCCCGCCGTCCAGGTGCCGCAATCGGAGCCTCAAAATCGCTCCACAACCCCAGCCCGATTGCTTCTTCCGGTCGCCGCTGCAGATTCCGTATCTCTGCCACGACATCACTTTGAAATTGCTGGAGTTCCCCAGCTTCGATAAACACAGCACACATAAAAATCCCTGATGGTCATCAGAAAATGGCGGTACGGGCATATATCCCGGGGCACGTCAAAGGCGGCCAGGGGTATAGACACCCATGGCCGCGAAAACAACGAGGCCACGGTGTGCAAGCGCACCCGTGGCCACATCTGTGCCCCTAGGCTTAGCCGGTTGTTATACCTGTACTGGCGAAGCTTTAAGGATTAAAGGTGATTGGTTCCGAGGTGCACCTGATAGAGCGAACGAGCAGCACAAAACTGGCCACTCCGTAGCTCCAACAAGTTGTCGATTAAGTCTGACACGATATGCACCTCCATTTATATGAAGTGTGGAAAGCATAGCAGGTTGCCGGTGCAGCGTCAAGCAGGAATTTATGTCTGAGGCAGAGCCACCAATGACAGTTCAAGCCCATGACGGAAATGTGCTGACGCAAATGAGGACGAGTTTGATGGCCCGTTGCTAGATACCTTTGAGAGCCAACATCTCCTTCGCGGGAGTGCGATCACCGGTACAAGCGATCATGCGCGGTGCCTCGTGGATGTGAATCGTAAAGCCGAGGTTACCGTACAGCTTCAAAACACGTTCGGTCGCTTGGTTCGAGACGATCAACGGGCCAGGATGTGCCGCTAGCCGCTGCGCAAGCTCTACTTGATCATCCCAGCTAAAGCCACCAGGACTATATGATGTGAATGGGACATCGTAGGGCGGGTCGGCATACACAAAGTCTTCCGGCGCGAGTGGGAGATCGTGGAAGTGCCGGTGGCTGAACTCCCAAGTACCGAAGAGCTGTTTGTACGGCGTCCAATCTGCAGTATAGCGAATCGTTTTGTAACGCCCAAAAGGCACATTGAACAAGCCCTTGCCGTTGAAGCGACATAGACCATTGAAGCAGGTTCGATTGAGATAATAAAAAAGACTGGCAGCCTCAGCGCTCTCGCTATCTCCGTCGCTGATCAAATGATTAAAGCGGGCACGATACTGGTAATACAGTGTACGATCGTTGGCCATGTTGACTATAATCACCAGTCCCTGCTGGATCTGGCGGTAGAAATTAATGAGATGCGGATTCGTGTCATTGAGCAACACTCGGTCAGGTCGCAGCCCAAGCGCGACGGCCATACTGCCAACGAATGGCTCGACGAGCCGTCGATGGGTATGCGGCTGCCAAAGGGGGGCCAGGATCGGCAAAAGCCAGCGCTTGCCGCCGGCCCATTTCAAAGGTGGAGTTAATTGCACAAGGTCGTTGTCACGAGGCCGGCCCGCAGGAGCCGCGCTGCGGCTCCTGCGTAAACCGGTGGATCGTGCTTAGCTCAGCGTGATGTCGTCGAACAGTGTGTAGGTCGGATCGGCCGAATAGTTGTCGTCATGGCTGACCAGCGTCACGGTATAACTGTGACCGGCGATCACTGTCGCGCTGGCAGCGGTCCAGGCAGCCGTTGGCGTGCAGCTCTTGGCGACGACGGTCGCCGTTGTACCCGTGGTATTGTCCGTGAGCGTGACCGTCACCCAGTCGTAGGTCACAGTGTCGGGACAGTTATTATAGTAGTACAGGCCCAACTTCGACGTCCCCGTCGGGGCTGTAAAGGTCTGACTCAACGTCGAGTCACCGTTGGTCGGAGTCGTATTTCCGGCCATCGCCGAATATACCCCCCCGTGGTGGGTGGTACTGATACCCGTGTGGGCACCACCGGAGGTCCAGCCACTGAGTGTGCCGGTCTCGAAACCGCCGTTGGTGAGGCCGCCACCACCGGTGCCGCCGGTCGTGATACTGACCGAGTCATACTGCGTGTAGGTCGGGTCGCTGGCATAGTTGTCGTCGTGATTGCTCAACGTGAGCGTCACGCTATGGCCGCCGGTCACCGCCGCAGTCACCTGTTTCCAGACGGTGCTCGTCGCGCAGGTCTTGGGCAGTATGGTGGTCGTGGTGCCAGTGGTGTTGTCTTTGAGGGTAGCAGTCGCCCAGTCGTAAGTCACGGTATCAGGGCAACTCATGTTGTAGTAGAAGGAGACGGCCGTGCCGTTAGCAGGGACCGTGAACGTTTGTGCGATACTGGCATCCGTCGAGGGCGAGCTACTGCCGACTTTCGCCGCATAAGTCCCAGCTTGCGCGCCCGTATTGACCACGCTGGTCGGTCCAGCTGCGGTCCAGCCGCTCAGAGTGCCGGTCTCGAAGCCGCCGTTGGTGAGGGCAGTGCCGCCGCCAGAGCTATTGACGGTCAAGTTAATGCTGGTCGTATGCGTGGCCGAAGTGCCGGTGCCGGTCACCGTGATAGGATAGGTGCCGGGGGTCGTCGTCGCTCCCGTCGTCAGTGACAACGTGGAACTACCGCCCGCCGTCACGCTCGCCGGATTAAAGGAGGCGCTGACACCGGCCGGCAAGCCACTGGCGCTCAACGATA
>JBBRHB010000083.1:0-12053 GCA_038223355.1 Chloroflexales bacterium | reverse complement strand
AGACCCCGGAGATACCGACCTCGCCGACGATGCGGACGCCCTCGCGGGCCATCTCGCGGAAATCGGCCTCGGTCAGGCCATGCTCGAGCAAGACCGCACCGCCCAGCACCTTGGCCCCACCTGGGCGCACTTGTGGCCACGACTTGGCCGCCAGGATCGCGAGCGCCTTGGTCCCGGCGGCGTCTTTTGGGCGACCTGGCAGGTGGGTCTCGCCGGCCGAAATGATACGCGTAACGCCGCCGTGCAAGCCGCTCTCGATAAAGTTCTGCATTTGCTGCCGGGGCGTCCAGTCACCAAAAACCGGATGGCTATGCGAATCGATCAATCCCGGCCAGACCTGGCAACCGGCCGCATCGATCACCTGCTCAATGCCCTGGCGCTCCACACTCTGGGCCATGCCAACGGCGGCGATGCGGCCAGCGCGGATGACGACCGTGTCGCCCGCGATGAGCGGGCTCATCAGATTGCCGCTAACAATCTGGCCAATGTTGGTGATAACCAGATCGGCCATTAATGTACCTCGTGCACGAACAGATTGAGGACTGTCTCCAGCGCTGTCACCGTGCCATAGTGTGTATCGATGTCGTACAAACTAGAGGCCTGCTCGCGCTCACTGGTCGCACTGACACAATCATGGGGCACGAGCACGTTGTAGCCCAAAAAGAAGGCATCATGGGTCGTTGAGCGTACACAAATATTGGTGACCACGCCCGTTACGATGAGCGTCGTGATGCCCTTACTTTGGAGCAGGTCGTGGAGCGGCGTGCGAAAAAAGCCGTTATAGGTACTCTTGGCGAGAATGGTATCGGCAGGACCAGGCTGAAGAGTGGCCACGATTTGTGTACCCCAGGTCCCGGCTAAGCAGTGTACTGTACGCTTACGAAACTCCGGGTCTTGCAGGTTGGGATGCTCATCGCGTAGCCAGATCACGGGCATATCATAGGCATGCGCAGCATCAACTAAGCGCTGAATTGGCCCGTATAGCGCACGACCGGCGGCCAGCATCATCAAGCCACCTTCTTCCAAGAACTCGTTGATCATATCCACAACGATCACCGCGGTCCGAGCGGGGACCAAATCGGCATGCGTGTGCTGGCGATGTTCCGAAAAGCTGTTGCCACCGGTTTCAGGGCTGGTCATTGATAGCCTCCTGTTGAGGAATGGTCAGGGTCATTTGGATCGGTCGCGTATCGGCATAGAATGGACGAACATCCTGCTGCACCATGGCCCAGTAGGCGAGCAACTCCAGCGGGACGGCACAGGTCAGCGGCTGTAGCATTTCGTCGACGAGCGCCGGAACAGGCCAGATTACGTCAGCAAGTGCTGCCACGGCGACATCGTCAGCCTCGGCGATCGCAATGATCTCCGCACCATGGTCACGAGCCGACCGCATGATCTGCAGCATCCTCGCTCGGCTGCGGCCAGGCGTTGCCAGGAAGATCGAGGGCGTGTGGGGCCCGGTTACGAAGCGCTGAATATGGGCCCACTCTTCGACATGCTGCACCGTTACCGGCGTCATCGCCGACTCGATAATCTTTGCCGCACCGAAATGGGCTGTGCCGTAACCGGTACCCCCACCAACCAGACAGATTACACGACCGTTCCAAGCGCGGCTCCAATACGCGATCGGTTCATCCAATGCGTGTAGCAGACCGTCAAGCAAGGTCAAGGCCCGTCGCAGTTCGGCACGGTAGCTCCCCAGCCGGTCGGCCGGCGTGGTTCCGAGGTGGGCGGCCAGCGCCAACGCCAGACTGTACTGTGCTATCATGCCGCCCATATAGCTCATCGTACTGGGAATAAAGCCACCGGTATCAATCGATGGTAGATCGAGCAGAAGGATATGATCGGCGGCAAGCGTCGCCGGGCTACCGGGCGTATTGGTCACGACGACGGTCTGTGCACCCCAATGCTGGCCAGCCTGCAACGCGGCGACGGCGGAGCCGGTCCGACCAGAGATCGACGTGCTGAGGAGCACGCTGTGGGGGTGGAGCAGGCGCTCACAGTAGGGCGCGATATCGAAGGCTTCCACGACGTGGGTCGGTAGCCCAGTAAATCTTCGATAGATCCATTGGCAGGAGAGCGCGGCAATATATGAGTCGCCGGAGCCCGTGAGGTAGAGGGGTGTATGTTCGTTCAAAGCTAGGCGGTCGGCAATCTCAGCAGCTTGCTGCTCAATGGAAGGCAAGCGATCAAGCAACGCCGACCCCTGCCGCTCAAGCTCATCCCGGTAGACTTTCCAGCTTTCTGCTTTGTTGGTGACATACATATCGAGCCTGTGCCTCCCATGCTTATATAGGCAGTTGCGATGAACGATCTGTTTCTGGTCTACGGCAAAATCATCATCGACAGTATTCGCTTGCGTTCCGGCACCATCGTCGCCGGAAAGCTGGGCGGTGGCGGACCACAGGCGGCGTTTGGTATGCGACTGTGGCATAGTCAGGTAGCGCTACTCACGCGGTCAGGAACTGATCTCGAGCCGGAGCATATACAGACGCTTAAAGAGCTTGATCTCGACCTCAGCGGCTGGGTCCGTTTTGCCGATCTGCCAACCCCGCGTGGGTTGCTCGAATACGATGAGCAGGAATACCTGCGCGACACAGGCTTGATGACCGGCAAAGATAATTGGCACACCCTCCTTAGTCGCCCCCTCAGCCTGTCAGATAGCCAGCGCCAAGCCGCCGCGATTCATCTGGTGACGGAATTCGGGAGCGAGGCAATGGTCAGAAGCGCCCACGATCTGCAGCATGGCGGCGCGCTTTTCTCGCTCGAACCGATCTTCGACAAGCATAGTTGTCCAGACCCCAAGACATTGCTGCGGCTCGTCGGTCAGGTCGATATTGTCGTGCCGGACTGGCCCGCTGCCCGACGGTATGCCAGCAGCGACGACCCCCTGACAGTGCTCCGAACGTGGTCCACGTTTGGTCCGCGCGCCATTGCAATCCGGCATGGCAGCCACGGCTCGTATGTCTGGGATCGCGAGCATGACCAGTTCTGGCATGTGCCTGTGCTTCCGGTTGACGTCATCGATCCAACGGGCGCCGGTAATGCCTATGGTGGCGGCTGGTGTGCTGGCTGGCACGCCAGCCAGGACGCACGCGTCGCGGGCTGCCAGGGCACAGTCGCGGCCGCCCTGATGATTAGCCACGCCGGCATGCCACCGCTCACAGCGGCAACACGCCAGCAGGCAGCGGAACTCCTCGAAATTGCGTTGCGCCAGACAGTGCGCTTGGATCGCTAGTCGTCGCATATCATCCTCCTCGCGGATAGTAGTCTTCATCGGGGGCATTGCTCCAGCTTTGAAGTGTTTGGCCGCCGTCTACGACTAGGCTACTACCGGTGATATAGCCGGCATCGGCCCCCAGCAGAAACAGCACGGCTTCCGCCACGTCGGCGGGACGGGTAGGATGTGCCAGTGGGATCCGCCCGAGTGCTTGCTGGAACACGCCGTCGGGCTCGGGGTCATCCGCTTGCACGAGCAGACCAGAGCAGACGGCGTTGACACGGATCTGGCGCGCTCCGCCACTGATGGCGAGGGTTCGCATGAGTGCCAGCATGGCCTGACTACTTGCGCTGACTGCAGCGGCCTCCGGGTGATGATCCCAGCCGCCGAGCACCGAAGCCAGAAGCACTACAGCCCCGCCGTGACTAGACATTACTGGGAGTAGGTAATGGCAAAAAAGCTCGGCACTACATAGTGTGTTAGCCAAAATGTCATGCCAGGTGTCCGTCGAGATATTACCCGGCACGGCATGCGCATTATAGCTAGCGAGGGTATGGACGAGCATTGTTGGCGCTGTGGTGTGTGAGGCAACCGCAGATGCGATCCTAGCCCAGACGCTTTCGTCACGAAGCGAGCCAGTGTGTCGGAAAGTCGCCAGGGGATGGGACAGGGTGCCCTCGGGGTCGATCGTAATAACCGTAGAATGACGAGCATGGAGGCTCTGAACCACGGCATCACCGATTGACGTAGTACTTCCACAGACGACAGCGACCGCCGGTACGGTTGTGGAACGCTTGGCCACCTTCACAACACCTCGCAAGCTCATTTGGGAAAGCGGCGGTTGCTAGGCTTGGTAGCTTGCGCCGTGGAAGGACGGATCGGCGCGACTTCGCCGCGCTGAATTAGAACGAAGCGCAAGGCGATAGTTTGCAGCACGGCCAACATCGAGAAGAAGATCAACAGGAACGGCCCTGCCAGGATCACCGCCGCAAAGGCTAGGACGAGGCCAACCAGCAGCAAGGAGAAGGTATTGGCGGGATAGCTCACCGTTATTAGTAAGGCCTCTCGCAGCCAACTCGCTGGCCCGTGTGCCGGCCGCCGGAACATTAGGGGGAAGAGATAGAGCTGTGCGCCAGCCCAGGCTAACGCTACCAGCATGATCGGGCCAACCAGCCAGCGCAGGGGTTCCCAAGAGCGGTGGCTATAGAACCAGAAAGAGCCACCGATAAGCGCTATGATCGCCAGGTCCATAAGTGCGAGGGCAGTGCTGCGTATCCCAAACTGCTTAAAGCCCACCCAAAAATCCGCCAGCTTGGCATCCCGAGGACCGTTGTCCCATTCTTCACGCACGACCATCTCCACAAGGTAGAAGAGCCCACCGGTCGCTGCCGGCCAGGTCACAACACAAAGGGTAAGGAGCAACCATAGAACATTGGCGACCAGGAATAGTCCGAGATGGCGCCACAACAGCCTTAACGACCAGGTTACGATCTCCCAGGCCATTAAAGCCCCCGACGGACGGCAGTGCGGCCTGGCGTCGCGATCACTGCCCCCACTGCGGCTGTAAGCGCGCCAGAAGCGCCGGCAGATCCGATCCCGGCGGGTCTACCTCAATCCGCTCACGTGCCCATTGGAAGCGGCGTTCCGCCTCCAGATGCTTGTCCGCGCTCCAAGCAGGCACCCCAAATTGCTCAATGGCAAAGGAGGCACTCACTGTAGCACGGGCAGCAGCGTCGGCTGTTGAGTCACCCTTGCCGAGTCCAACGAGAAATCCCCCGCAATACGCATTGCCGGCACCGGTGACGTCAACGACGGTCGCGGGCACGGCAGGGATGCGATAGATCGTACCATCATCGGTTACGACCAGTGAGCCACGGGCGCCCAGCCGCAAGGCCAGAGCCGCAAGACCCCAACCCAGCAGTTTGTCAACGATGCGAGCAATGGACGTTTCACCGGTCAGAGCCTGGGCCTCCTCAAGATCAGGGGCAAACAGATCGACGGCGGCCAAGATGCCACGCGCCACGGTTGCCTTGCCGATCAACTGCTCGGGTGTCGTTTCCCAGACGAGCTTTAAGTTGGGATTCACCTGCCGGACATGAGCGATAAGCTCGGCCAGTTCGGACATATTGCCCCAATCGAGATGCCAGCCTTGAGCCAGCAGGTAGTCATCAGGCAGCTCTGCGAGCTGGGGCTTGTACCGTTCAAAGTCTTCCCACTTCGTCCTAAACACTTCGATGCGCCGTTCGTCGGGCTCAAAGAGCTGCCAGGCGCGCGCGGTGCGATACTCAGGCCGCTCCACAACGCCACGCAGGTCAATACCCAGGCTTTCGAGGAAGCGACGATGGCTGGGATCCCAGTCAGGGCCAACTGTGGCCGCAAAGCCCAAGCGGTCGGACCAGACGCGCATGCCGATCAAGGCATGCGTTCCCGCACCGCCCAGCGTATTCATAAAAGAACGACCATCTGGCAGGATGATATCGTCGATGATCACGTTCGACATCGTAACAAAGTCGGGGGTCATGGTCGGGCACCCTCCTCGACCCGGCTCAGCACCGGCTGCTGTCCGGCCCACATAATCACACTCACACCAAGTATATTTATTCCTAAGCACATCCACCACACCGGCACCATGCCACCCTGACCATAGATAATGCCGGCGGCGAAGGTGCCGAGGCCGGCGCCAATGCCTTGGAGCATCGTCTGGTAGAGTGCCTGACCGGTCGCACGCCATTCACGCGTCAGCTGTTGATCGACGTAGAGCACGCCAACGACTAAGAGCGACAGCATACTGATGCTATGAAAAAACTGGATCGGGATCATCAACAGTGGCTCGCGGATGAAGATATACAGTAACCAGCGCAGCGGCAAGACGGCGATGCCGCCGATAAAGACTAGTCGGAGGCCCCAGCGCGTAATCAGGCTGGATGCGGCGGCCATGAGGGGTGCCTCACCCAAGGCGGCCAACGCAAAGGTGGTACCCGACACCCAGCCGGGCGTATGGATTTCGGTTAGATAGACGATTAGATATTGATTAACGGTGCCGAGCGTCATCCCCATGAGTAGCACGCCAACCAAAAACTTTAGCAGCATCGGTTTCTGCTGTAGGATCGTGATGCCTTCCCACCACTTGCTCGTGCCAGTCGGGCGAGCAGTTGGCAATGTGAAGGCTAAGAGCGCTAAGGCGATCATCGTGAGAGCGTAAAGCGGCATGATGCGCAGGACTGCGTTCCCAATCACCAGCGCGCCGATCACAAACGAAGAGAAGGCAAAGCCGATGGAGCCCCATAGCCGCAAACTACCGTACTCCTGGCGCCGGCCCTGGGTTTCAAGATAATCCAGCGCCAGGGCGTCGCACAGAAATACCAGCGGACTACGCATGACGGCCAGTAGCAGCGTCAACAACACCAAGATATGGAAATTGGTGGTCGTATTATAGAGCCAAGCTGATGCGGCAGTCCCGATGGAAGCCAGGGCCAACGCATAGCGATGGACATGATAGACATCACTCAGCATGCCCCATAACGGCTGTACCACAATACCGACCAGCGGAGGTATGCCGAGAATGATACCGATCTGGGCGCCCGGCAAACCCGCCGCCTGGAAGTAGAGTGCCAGGTAGGGATAGAAGATGCCGATGGCAGCAAACAAGAGCCCGTATGCGAGCTTAAAACGCCAAGTGACGGGCAGATACAGTGCCACAAGCAGAGCCTTTTTGCGTTACAGCGAAATCGAGTCGATTACGGCGCTCGTTTTGATCGTGTTGCCACCATCTTCATAGGCTCCGCTAAAGCCGCGGAAAGGTGGCTCGCCCGTCACGGCGGATAAATGTGCAGAAAAAAGCTCGCCAGCAACGGCGTAGACCATGGGCGAAAACATCTCTGACACCTTACCTGGCACCGGCAGAATCCAATCAGCGCCGGGGGCGATGGCTTGATCGCCTTCGGGCACCACTGCCACAACCGTCCGACCGATGCGTTTCATGACCGGCACAAGCTCGGCAGCGCGGGCATGACCGCGACCGCCAGGCGAAATCAGCCACGTCGGCGTATTGGGATCGACGTTAACGAAATATTGTAGATGCGCCCATTCTTCGGTGTCCTGGCCCATGGCATGGCGACCTGCAGCCTCAATGACTTTGGCTGCGGAGAAGAGCCCGGTGGCGTAGTTCGGCCCGTCGGCGACGAAGACGAATTCTTTTTGGCTTGCGACGGCCTCGGCCAACTCACGCGTGCGCTCCTTGACCGCGGTGATGGTAGAGGCAATCAGGTCGGCGGTACCTTTGAGCTCCTGGCGGAGAGCAGCGCCCTGATCCTGACTTATTCGACCATTCACCTCGGCCAGCCGGAGCGCCAGCAAGTACAGGGCGAGCAACGAAATGCGGTAAGAGCGTACGCCAGGAGCCGGGGCAAACGGCGGAATTTTGCAGTCGAAGATATACTCGGCGGCCTGCCCGAGGGGCGCATCCGGGTCGCCGGTTAGAGCAACGGTCAGGGCCTTTTCTTTGCGTGCCATCGCTACGGCTTCGCGTGTCCGGGCTACGGTACCCGAGACAGAAACACCAATGACGAGCGGGTTGCGCGGAAACATGTGATCAAAGTTGGGTGCGCCATAGCGGGCGGCCTGCATTGCGCTCATTGGTTCGGTCGGGATCTTGGATAGCTGCTCGAAGCAGAGTTCGGTCGCGAGACCGGCCATATATGAGTCGCCGCAGCCCGTAATGACGATCCGCTTGACCGACAAACACTCATTATGATTTAATAAGCGCCGGGCATTCGCATCCAGCCGATCAAACTCGCTGTGAATCAGATCGGGCA
Source organism: Chloroflexales bacterium (assembly GCA_038223355.1). GTDB lineage: Bacteria > Chloroflexota > Chloroflexia > Chloroflexales > Kallotenuaceae > JACDGP01. Next base: position 4,019 of record JBBRHB010000083.1, on the reverse strand, counting down.
AACTTTCCACCTGGTCGAGCATGTTCTGTGCGTTTTCAGCCATTATGCTTTCCCTCTCCATTCAACTGCTTGTGTGGATGGTCAAAAAGTCCTCGACCTCCGCCTCGGTGGGTAAGCGCCCACGTGGTCCCATGCCCGTAACCGCAATCGCCGCAGCCGCGTTCGCAAAACGCAAGCGTTCGATCAGGGATGCACCGCGCAAGGTACCACGGAGAAAAGCGGCGTTAAAGGTATCCCCAGCACCGGTGCTATCGACCGTCTCGACCAGATAGCCGGGCCATTCAGCAACATCATGCGTGGTCACCGCAAGTGAACCTTTGGCACCGCTGGTTACGACGACGGTATGTGGGCCATAGGCAAGTAAGCGACGGGCAGCCATAGGCGTGGGCTCTGCGCCGGTCGCAGCTCGAAAACCGTCTCGATTAAAAGAGGCAATATCTGTATCGGTAAGAATGCGCTGTAGGCTGTTGCTATCACCTTCCACTGTTCGTTCCACATCGATCATGACCTGGGCACCATACTGGTGCGCCAAGTACGCAACTGCATGAAACTGGGCATGGTCCTGTGGCATCATATAAAGCATGCGCGTGTGAGGCAAGACAGTAGCTGCTAGGTCCAGCCGCACTTCCGCGTGGAAGGTCGGCACGACAACGATAGCCTTTTCGCCACTAGGATCGATCAAAATGACCGTGAAGGTCGTTTCTGCATTGGGGCGTACCTCCATGAGGGAGGTGTCGACACCGAAGCGCTTGAAATCTGCGATGATAATCTGTCCCGCACCATCATCGCCGACGCTTGACAAGGAGGCGACCTGCAACCCGAGGCGACTAGCCGCGCAGGCAGCGTTGGCTGCAGGCCCACCCGGCAAACGCCCGACGAGCGTTCCCATAACTTTTTCGTCGAAGGAGGGGAGACGATCCATAGTTAAGACTAGGTCGATATCGACCCCCCCTACGGCCAGCATATCTATGGTCCGATGTTGATCATGAAGGCTCATGCTAAGGCACCGACTGCGGGCGGGTGTAACCACCTGCAACTCTAGTGGCAGCCAGTTCAATGCTCAAACGATGGAGTGGCAGTAAGGTCAGGAGCGGTGACATGGGCTCAGGCACGGCGGGTATGACGAAGGGCGTCCCAGCGAGCGCCTGGATGGCAGTATCTTGCTCATCAACGATGGCAATGAGCCGTGCACCCCATTTGGTCACCGCCTGGGCCGTTTCAAGATTGCGGAGGCTTACCCGACCGGTTGGGGCAATCAAGAGCACGACGTCGTCGGGGCGCAGCGTGGCAACCCGTAGGCCGTGATGGAACTCCTCGACTGGCAGGGCCAGAGCTAACTCCTGGGGGCCTTCAGCCAGCAGCGCCGCAGCGACGTAGGCGACCCCTAAGCTTGGACCGCCACCAACACAGGTATAGACACGACGGCGACCCATGTCACCACATAGTTCCTGGGCCAGATCCTCGGCCCAGACCTGGCTGTAGTTCAGCACCTTATCGACGTTTTCGGGGAGCGCGCGCAATTCGGTACCCAGGCGGTCGGCTGCGTCATCTGTTAGGCGGTGCCGGACACGGCCAAGCTCGATGGCGAGATCGATCAGTAAGCCAACGGTCGAGGTCGTCGTTTGGGCCGGCCAGCCGACTTTTGAGGCACCGGGTACCAGCGAAAGATGGCTCTTCTCATGAAATGGGTTGCCGGCATATGGCTTGTCGGTGATACCTACTACATAGGCACCACTTGCCAGCGCCCGATCCAACGCGTCCCAGGTCGTAGTGGGTCGCCCGCTCGAACTGATCACAATCGCCCCGGTGTGCGGACCGACGGCCGGGCGACCATAGGTGGCATACTCATAGGCTTGTATGGGCTCGACCGGCAGCCCGCCGTAGACCTCGAAGGCCAGGCGGCAGGCCAGTCCTGCGAACCATGAATCGCCCGAGCCAAGGAGGAGGATCTCGCGGATCTGGCGTTCCGCGAAGGTCTGGGCCAAGCCTTTTATGGCCGCTCGCTGCTCTGCCAGCACCCGCGTAATCGTTTGCGCCTGAGCCGCGACCTCGAGACGGGTGGCCCCAATCGGCATCATTGATTGTTCGTCTTGCATGGCCATTACCTATATGTCGCAAGTATATCGAGGAATAATTCCCAGAAGCGGTCGGCGTTGACCGCGATCGCGACCTCGGCGTTAGCGGGAGCACCACGGTGAAGCCCGATCGGGCCAGGAATTCCAAGGTTCTCGGGGCGCAGGTGGCGACCGTCGCAGAGGGTCATGCCGTAGGTATGCTCGCCTTTTAACTCGACTGCTACATGCATGGGTTCGAAGCGCAGAATCTCCGGGTCTACCAAGGCCGCGACGGCGAGGGGGTCGTGCATGCCGCCACCAACACCATACTCCTTGATGAGGCGGACACTGTAGAACTCGAGCATGTCGGCCACATGCGTGGTGGTCGTGGTGCCCAGGCTGCGGATTTGAGCCACACGCTCGGGAGTTGCAGGCACCTGGCGTGTGACGTTGAGGCCAACCATCTTGATAGGAATGCCACTGGTAAAGACGAGATGGGCGGCCTCGGGATCACACCAGATGTTGAATTCGGAGGCGGGGGTCGAGTTTCCAAAGGTGAGCGAGCCGCCCATCAAGGAGATGCCTTTGATGCGCGCGGGCAAGGAAGGGTCGCGCAGCAACGCCGAAGCGATATTGGTCAGCGGCCCCGTCGGAATGAGGTACAGATCGAGGATGGCGTGGGATTGCTCAATAATGAAATCGACCGCATGCTGATCGAGCAGGGGAACGGTCGGCGGTGGCAGCACTGGACCGTCCAGACCTGATTCGCCGTGCACCTCGGGAGCATAATGGACGTCACGCAGGAGTGGTCGTGCCATGCCCTTGGCAATGGGAATCGACGTGAGATCAGAAAACTCCACCGTTTGACGGGCGTTGTACGTGGTGTGCTCGAGTGAGGCGTTGCCATGGACGGTCGTAATGCCATGGAAGTCGAGCGTCCGCGCACCCAACAGAATGGCCATCACGTCGTCGTGGCCGGGATCGCAGTCGATGATCGCGGGTAGCTTCACAGCATGGGCTCCGTTAATCGTTTACGGTACATTTCAAGAAAGCGGGGGCTATCGACATCAACACACACATTGACATTTGGGTTGAGCTTACGCTGGCCACGCCAGTCCGCGACGGTCTGACCATGATGGTAAGGGCTCCGGTACTCAACGTCAACGTAGGCTTTTTTGGTTTGGAAGAGGGTCGGGTCGATGACATAGGCTACGGCAGATGAGTCATGGACCGGCATACCATCAATGCCACGCTGGCGGTAGAGATTCATGTAATGCTGTGAAATAGCATGGATGAAATCGGTAAAGCGGTTATTCGCCGCCTTGAGTTGTTCCAGGTAAGCGCTGTTGATCTCAGTCTTATGCGTTACGTCAAGACCGACCATGGTAATGGGCCAACCGGCGTGGAAGACGATATGCGCGGCTTCGGGGTCGTTGTGAATATTAGCTTCAGCGACCGGAGACGCATTCCCCGGATTGAGGGCAGCACCACCCATGAGGACGACCTCTTTGACATTCTCCGCTATGCGTGGCTCAAGCAAGACTGCCAGGGCAATGTTCGTAAGAGGCGCAAGCGGAACGAGCGTAATTTCGCCGGGGTTTGCCATGACGAGATCGATGATGAACTGAGCCGCATGACGCTTGTTGGGCATGCCTTTTGGTGCGGGAAATGCGACCTCGCCCAGGCCGTTGCGACCGTGGACCTTCCAACCTTCGCCCGTATACGGGCGGAGCAGAGGTTTACCGGCACCGGCGGCGACCGGGACCGGCTTGCCGGCAAGCTCGACCAGCCGTAAGGCATTTTTGGTGGTTATGTCGACGCCAGTATTACCAAAGACCGTGGTTAGCCCTTCGATCTGGAGCTCCGGCGAATTAAAAGCCAACAAGATCGCCATTGAGTCATCTACTCCGGGATCGGTGTCGATGATGATGCGTTGTGGAGTGGCGTCGCTCATGTTCTCTCCTT
>JBBRHB010000082.1:0-12163 GCA_038223355.1 Chloroflexales bacterium | reverse complement strand
CAGCTGCGGAACAACGAGCCATGCTTCAGGGTGAGGGCCTGCATTTTAATGCCGACGGTACTATCAATTTGCATTCGCCTCGGTCGCATTCACTGGGCTCGCCTCAAAGTGAGGATACTGCTTAGTAAACGGCAGCCATATGTCGCCCTCGACGCCGGGGTGGTTGGAGCGAGCGATGTTAAATGTAACCTGAAGTTCTTGTAAGGCTCGGTCAAACGGTCCCCGATCTTTACGATCTGTTACACCTACTACTTGACGTAATGGTATAGTCATGATAGGGCCGTGGCGGATAACTTCAAAAAGCTGCTGAGCAAGCGTGCTGCATTGCTCCAGAGGCTTATGATGTTGCTGATATAGCTCCCGCAGCTTCTCAGTACTCATGAGGACGGCACGGCCTCCTTTGATCTTGCCATAAAAAATTTCTTCGGGGTAGGTAGCAGGGAGCACGTTCTTCCAACTCCAGACCTTGCCCATCTTCTCACCCCAGCCGCCTTCCCCTCGTTGCTTGTTAGGAAAATCAACTGCATCCCAAAGGGTTGGTAGCTTGCCTTTGGCATCGTGGAGGATGCCGATCATACCCATTGCTAAAACAAAATCGCGGGCTTCCTCAACTGTATGTACACTGTTGGCATAGGGCGGTTGTATGGCAGGTTCCTCCAAGGGCAATGTGTTAAGGGAATCAAATGGTTGGCAGTGTGGACAAAAAAAGGTCATTCGTTCAAGTGGACCCTGGCGCACCATCTGAATAGACGTTCCGCAGTTGAAACAGGGCTGCCCGCGTCGACCGTAGACATAACCAAGCTTCCCGGTAGCCTGCTGAAGAATGGGTGGCAAAAAGACCTCTTTGAAACCTCGGGTCTTATACGCTAGCTCCATTAAGTGACGGCTGACATCGATCAATTGCAAGAACTCAGCCTCATTTAGGCTATCAGAGCGACGCAGCGGATGAAAGCGTGTCTTGAAGAGAATCTCGGATTTCAGAATGTTACCAATACCGGCGATGATGGTTTGATCCATAATCGCTCCCCCTAAGGGGGTTGCGCCTGCAGTGCGGAGCCGACTCCATGCTTCGTGTGTGTCCCGCTCCTGCCAATCGTCCTTCAACAAATCAGGCCCTAGCTCGCTCGTTTGATGTTGAGCTAGCGCAGAGGCATGGATCAAATCGGCCTTGGGCGCGGAGAATAAAACAACTGTCTGCGTAGCTGTCTCGATCACAATGCGGGCCTTACGGGCTTCCTTCAGCCATGGGTCGGCTTTGAGGTAGACATGCCAACTCCCCCACATGAGCATATGGGTGTATAGCGTCCAGTCGTTCTCTAGATCAAAGAAGAGGTTTTTGCCGTGGACGCGCACCTGACGAACAACCTGTCCTTGAACTTTAGTGACCCAGTCCTCGAGCTTGGCTTTTTTAAACTGACTCTCGAAGTGTTCGATGCGTTGGCCCTGAAGTGCTTTACGTAATATATCGCCAGTAGCACGAATGGTTGGACCTTCGGGCATGGGACTCCTTATAAGTGCTAGTACCTCATTAGTGCGCGAAACTTCATCCAATAAAGAGTAAGCAAGAACAAGGCCACATGACAGCACAAGCTGACGTTCGACAAGACCTTTGCACGAGGAGTGGAGTGCTATACTGGCGCGATTCCCCAAGTAACACTGGGACTGGGAGTGATAGAGGAGTGAAGAAGATATGCTGTTGGATCAGCCAAAGCTTGTAGGATTGAGCGATGCATTAGAGTTGTGTGTCGGCCGATCACATATACATCTCCACGAACTCGAACCGTGGAGTCACGATGGCACCGAACTGTCAATGTTACCCGATGTGGTCGTTGAACCTAGTTCGACAGCAGAAGTAGTGGAGATAGTCCGGCTAGCAGCCAGCAACAAGGTGCCGTTGGTCACTCGTGGCGCTGGCTCTGGACTTGCGGGTGGTGCTGTGCCACAGCGCGGTGGGATTGTACTGAGTATGGCACGCATGAATCGTATTCTCGAGATTGATGCAGCCGCCATGACGGTATCTGCTGAAGCTGGCGTCATCACCGGCGATCTGCAAGCAGCTGTGGAGGCACAAGGCTTATTTTATCCGCCAGACCCAGCTAGCCTCAGCATTTGCAGCATAGGTGGAAACGTTGCCTGCAACGCTGGGGGGCCGCGTGCCGTTAAGTACGGCGTGACCCGTAACTATGTATTGGGCCTAACGGTCGTTCTTGCGAGTGGCGAGATCTTGAAGCTCGGCTCAAAGACACATAAACAGGCCTCTGGCTATGGCTTACTCCACTTGTTCGTCGGCTCGGAAGGGACGCTCGGCGTTATCGCTGAGGTTACCTTGCGACTGCTGCCGAAGCCACCAGCCCGGGCTACGCTGAACGCGCTCTTTCCAACATTGCTTGCAGCCAGTGCGGCCGTCACCAGCGTGCTGCATCATGGCAGCTTACCATGCACCATCGAACTACTCGATCACACGGTGCTGACTGCCATTGAAGCCCATCTCCACCTTGGGCTGGCTCCGCAAGCGCAGGCAATGCTGCTGATCGAGCAAGACGGGCTTCATTTGCCTGCATTAGCTGACGAACTGGCGGCGGTGCGAAGCGTGTGTGAAGAGCACGGGGGTTTTGGAGTGGAGATTGCAACGGAACAGCAGGAGCGTGACCGATTGTGGTTAGCACGGCGAAGCATCTATTTTGCGCTGAAGGCACTTGCTCCTAACCTACGGAATGAAGATATTGTCGTCCCTCGGTCAGTTATTCCAGAGATGGTGGAGCGAATCAAAGCAATTGGAGCTGAAACAGGGCTGCAAATCGCGGCGTTTGGACATGCTGGCGATGGCAATCTCCATCCTTCGATCTTATTTGATGGGAGCGATCCCGGGCAACGGCTTGCTGTGGAACGGGCCGAAGCAGCCATTGTCCGCGCGACGATTGCCCTTGGAGGAATGGTTTCGGGCGAGCACGGCGTGGGATTGATGAAGCGGGCCTATCTGGAAGATGCGGTCGGTTCTGGGGCGGTAGCCATGATGATGCAACTCAAACGGAGCCTTGATCCTCACAATATTCTTAACCCTGGCAAGATCTTCGAACGGGAAGAGTAGCCATATCGTTCACAAAAGGTCCGACGGTACATCCTATAATGTGGATGTTACCGATAATCATTGCTATAAAGGAGGCAATCACTATGTCCAAAGCTTACATTACCGTCTGGTCCGCTCGTTTCAACAGCATGGCTTGCCGATCAGCTTGAGAACCCAGTCCTACGAATCGTTGACGTACGTGGCGTCGTTAAACCGCCAACCGAGCCAAAACCGCACTACTTTGCTAGCCCCGATCTCTATGCGCAAGCCCATATTCCCGGCGCGGTTTTTGTGGATTGGACCCGTGATATTGTTGACCTGTCCGACCCGGTCCCGGTCCAGGTCGCACCACCTGCGCAATATGCAGAATTTATGGGTCGCATCGGCATAGGTGATGATACATGCGTCGTTGCTTATGATACGACGCTGCCGTTCTTCGCGGCTCGCTTACTATGGACTTTACGCTATTACGGACATGCGGCGGTACGGGTGCTGGATGGAGGAATCAAAAAATGGCAAGCTGAAGGCCGGCCATTGGAAGCAATGATCCCACAGTACGCTCAGGCTCAGTTTACGCCCCGGCCGCAACCAGCCTTACGACGGACGGTCGAGGAAGTACTTGCGGCGTTGGACGGACCAGGCATGTTGATTGATGGTCGTAGCGTGGAAGAGTTTCATGGAAAGCAATCGCGGGCTGCCCGGGGTGGCCATATACCAGGTGCATACAATGTGCCGTATCGTGATCTCGTTACAGGTCCGCATGATACGTTTGCTTCACCCGAGCAGTTGCGTGAGCATTTTCGGAACGCCGGTGTTGATATTGAAGAAGCGCAGACACAAGATGTCGTCGTGTACTGTAATGGTGGTGTATCTGCAATGGTCACCGCGATTGGCATGGAGGTGGCCGGCGGACCCCCACCCGCGCTGTATGATGGCTCGTGGAACGAGTGGGGGAACCGTGATGACTTACCAATTAGTTGACCATTCTGAAAGTACGTCGGACCGCCCACCGTAAGGCCATTGGGCGAAACAGTGACCGTACGATAAGTTCGATGGCTGCAAATAGACCGGTGGCCTGTTTAGCATCGGTCGCCCCGTTATAAACACCGGTAAATTGCGCTGCATAATTGGAGTCGTCGGCCAATGGCCGAATTAATACATGCTCAAACCATGACAGCTTTTGCCGCCGAGGAACCTTGCTCGATTGATAGGTTAGGTAATACAAGGCCTTCGTCTCGCTGTCGCGGGTTCGTTGATATGAGCGCATCGCATCGTTCCAGGCAGAGCCTGCGCGCCATTGCTGCCAGCTATCTGTAAACAGCTCCGCTGAACGAAGTGCATCGTGAATACCCTGACCCGTTACCGGGTCTTTCATATAGCCTGCATCACCGACCAGCGCCCACCCTGGACCAAATGGCACCCGGTAATAGGACGGGCGCGGCCCCTGGCCCTTGACCGGACTAACACGCTCGGCTGAGCAGCCCCGCTCAGCCAGATCTGGGATTGACCGCCACAAACGTTCGAACTCGGTTTCCACATCCGCCTTCACGCGGGGCCACAGCTCTTTATGTACGCCGATCGAGATTGCAGTCAGCCCAGCATCTGCTGGGAAGACAAGCACACCAAAACGGCTGCCGCGATATGAAATCGACTGGGCGGGAGTATGTTGGACGAAGCCGCGGTAATAGGCATAATATGGCGCGTTTTGCCCTTTGTGCCGCCGATATTCTCGCGGCTTGGTCTCACGCGCGACGATTGAGCGCATGCCATCCGCGCCCACAACGACATCGGCATAAAGCGTCTCCTCTATACCGCCGCCCTGCCGTCCACGTACACCGACGACTCGATCAGCCTGCCATACTAGGCCCGTAACTGTGAAGCCGGTGCGCAGAGTAACACCCGGCTGCTGGCTGGCATGGTCGATCAAAATCTCATCTAATACCTCACGCCGTAAGCCTAGGTTATAGTTGATGCCATGATAAGGGAGCACCGGCGCGAATAGATGTAGGTCGCCGAGATGGGCAGCGCCGTGATACATGCGAGTCCCACCGGCTGCTTCTATGTGGTCTCGTATACCCAGCTTATCGAGTAGAACTAACGAGTTGGAGAAGAGGACGGGGACTGATACCGGGGATGACGGAAACGTCGCTCGCTCAAGCAGTAAGACGTTGGCTCCTGCTTGGCTCAAGAACGTTGCCGTGGCACTGCCGGCGATCCGCCCACCCACTACAATTGCATCATAATGAGCCATTTAATCCTCTTTGTGATAAAACGTACAATCTTTGCTCTTCACTATACGCTTATCCTGCTGGTGCGGCAAGCACTTGGGTGTTGTGTTGGGCGTTTCAATCTGGTATAGTCCTGGGCCTGTGAGCACCCATAGGGAGGGCCATGCAAAGCCAGCGTGAGCAACTTGGTGTCGTCGTAGCCGGTTCTTTAACCGAGGGGTTAGAGGTGCGGCTGGCGGGAGACGTGTCGGTCGAAGATCTGCGCGTTGGCCAGTTCGTCGTGATTCAGGGCGATCACCATCAGTTCTTTTCTATGATCAGCGATGTCGAGCTGGGCGCGGCTAACCAGGATGTGCTTGCCCATCCGCCGGCACAAGATGACGATTTTTCACGACGAGTGCTTGGTGGCACCACCACCTACGGTAGCTGCGCAATTGCGCCCATGCTGATGCTATCAAGTGATGTAGCAGAAGGACTGCGACCAGTCCGCACGGTGCCACGACACTTTGCCCCGGTCTATGCGGCTGATGCGGCGACCTTCGGCCAAGTTTTTGGTGAGGAAAGTACGACCAAATTTCAGCTCGGTATGCCCCTTGATATGGATATTCCGATCTGCTTGGATTTACCGCGTTTCGTTGAGCGGTCTAACGGCGTCTTTGGCAAGTCGGGCACAGGCAAATCCTTTCTTACGCGGCTGCTTTTATGTGGTGTTATTCGTGGCAATGTGGCCTCATCACTGATCTTTGATATGCACTCGGAGTATGGTGGCGACTCGGAAGCCGAAGATGGTACGTATGTCAGAGGACTGCGCCAGCTCTTCGGCAGTGAAGTACTCGTCTACTCACTTGATCCGCAATCGTCACGACGGCGGAATGTCAAAATTGACTCTGAGGTGGCCATCAGTCTGGACCAGATCGATGTTGAGGATATAATTTTGCTCCAGGAAGAGCTAAATCTTACCCCAACGGCTGCCGAATCGGCTTATTTGCTGGTTGATCGCTTCCGGGGCAATTGGCTACGGGAATTACTGACGCTGGACACAGCCGGATTGAATGCATTTGCCGATGAGGTGGGAGGACATGCTGGAGCGCTCGGGGCATTGAAACGCAAGCTTGAAAAGGTGGCACGTCTCGGCTTTGTACGAGAAAGTGCCCCCGATGGCATTATCGATGGATTGATTCAGGCATTGTCTCTAGGCAAGCATGTGGTTTTAGAGTTCGGCCAGTATAAGGATGCATTGTCCTATATGTTGGTCGCAAACATCTTGACCCGCCGAATTCATGCACGCTGGGTTGAGCAAACGGAGAAATACTGGGCCAGCCGGCAAGCAAGCGACAAACCACGGCCGCTCATGTTGACGATCGAAGAAGCACATAAGTTTTTAAATCCACAGGCTGCCCGTCAAACGATCTTCGGCACGATTGCCCGTGAGCTACGGAAATACAGTGTCACATTATTAGTTGTTGATCAGCGACCTTCGGCGATCGATAGCGAGGTCATGTCTCAGCTTGGCTCGCGCGTAACTGCACTACTCAACGACGAGCGCGACATTGATGCCGTCTTTACGGGCGTGGGAGGTGCTGCTAAACTGCGGGCCGTTTTAGCCTCGCTCGACACTAAGCAGCAAGCCTTGATTCTTGGACATGCTGTGCCGATGCCTGTGGTCATCCGCACCCGCCCATATGACGAAGCCTTTTACAAGGCAATTGCACCAACGACAGTTCGTCGATCAGCCGAACGCGTGATGGCCGAGGTCGATGAGCTTTTTTAACGATACCTATGTCTGGGCGTTACATCAGCGGTAAAGCGGGCCATAGAAGTCGATTTCGTGCGTTTGTCACGCGAATAATTGTTGGCACAGCGACCCTCCTGCTGTTAGGCACGATCTTGGTTGGTATTATTCCGGATGAGCTTCCGGCACTGCTCCCGCAGCCAACACAATTGCCGACTGCTACGCCATTACCTGCCCCTGACTTGAATATTCGTGAGCAAGATGTAGTGCTCAGCCGCCCGTTAGCGGAGGGCGTGCCATTCACAGCGACGGTGACGGTGCGTAATCTGGGGGAGCTGGCTGCGGAGCGGGTGCAGGTCTTGTTCAGTATTGTGCGCACGATGCCCACCGGTGAACAAAACATCGTGGTGGGGACTACGACCACTGGACCAATTGGAGGACATGCATTTATCTCGGTTCCTGTGCTCATCGCACCAGTGGTAGCGCTGGTGCCCGGTGAGTACCACTACCACGCCAGTGCGAGCATTATACGAGGGCCACTTGATCGTGATCTGCGAAATAATGTTGCACCAGTGGGTGTGTTTGCTCTTGCTCCTCCACTCGGTCACTGCTCAGGAGGAACCGATTTGGCGCTTGCCCAGGCGGATGTGGTTCTGCAAGGGCAGACCATGACTATCACTATACATAACAACGGCCCGCAAACGCTTTACAACGTCCAACTACGGGTTGGTCAGCTTGATGCCAAGCCGTATGCCGAACATTTTTACCACGTTGCGCGTCTGCTCCCATGTGGTGGGGTTGCCTCGCTGATTGCTTACCGTCCCGAAGGCATGCTATTGGTCGAGGTTAATCCGCTAAGCGGCGTGCCGGTTATCCCCGAAGCAGACCATAACAATAATCGAGTGAGCGTCAGTAGTGTTCGATAGCGTTGACGATGGCGGCAGCACATGGTACAATTGTGCTAAAATAGTGCTCAAAAGCTGGAGACAGTATGTGCGGACGCTTCACGCTTAAGACACCACCAGAGCAACTCGCCAGGCAGTTCAAATTAATGGATGTCCCATCGGTTGCGCCACGCTATAACATTGCACCCAGCGATGACATAGCCGTCGTGCGGACGAATGGAGAAAGTACTGATAGGGGCTTTGCACTCCTCCAGTGGGGCTTTGTGCCAGTTTGGGCCAAGGATCCGGTGGTTGGCAACCGGATGATTAATGCCCGGGCGGAAACAGCCGCAACCAGCCCCGCTTTTCGCACTGCATTCCGCCATCGCCGCTGCCTCGTGCTAGCAGATGGCTTCTATGAGTGGCAGCGCGCAGGTAAGAGCAAGCAGCCCTTCTATTTCCAACTGAAAGATGGGGAGCCATTTGCCTTTGCGGGGCTGTGGGAACAGTGGCATGCGCCAGATGGGCAGCAATTGGACTCTTGTACACTGCTAACGACGACGCCGAATGCTATGGTACGCCCGATCCATGATCGCATGCCTGTGATACTAACGCCCGATGTCTATGATCAGTGGCTTGACCCCAGTAATCAAGAGCCAAATGCTGTCCAGGGACTGCTGCGCGCTTTCGATGCCACTGCTATGCTAACGTACCCGGTGTCACCGCTGGTTAACAACCCGAGAAATGATGAACCGCAGTGTATTATGCCGCTCGATAGCTAACGATAGAGATCGAGCTACGCTCTAGGGGCAGAGTAGTTTTCATTCACGGCGTAGGGTAAAGGCAAACCGCGTGCCAACGCCGGGCTCACTCCAGACACAGATCGTGCCACCCTGCGCCTCAATCAAGCCTTTGGCAATCGTTAGCCCGAGACCAGCACTGGATGTTGGCTCGGCGATCGAGCGTGTCCGTGAACGCTCGCCGCGAAAGGCACGTTCAAAGACATGTGGCAGATCAGCGGGCAGGATACCTTCACCGGTATCTTGCACCTCGACTTCCACCATACGTCCCTGAGCAGCGGCCCGCAAAAAGATGGTCCCGTCGCTTGGCGTATGACGCAACGCATTGCCGAGCAGATTATGGAGCACTCGCTGTAGCTTCGGCGGGCTCATTAGTACCGGGTCGATATCACCCGCAACCTCACCCACGAGCCGCACGCCGCGCTCCCGGGCCTGAGGTTGAAAGCTTTGGAGTGTGTCCGAAAGCAGATCATGGAGCGACGCCTGTTCGAGCGTTACACGTAATACACCGGCATCGATCTGTGCAAGTTCGAACAAATCATCGACCAGTTGGCTTAAGTGACCAATTTGGAGCTGCGCGGACCGTAAGTAACGTTCTTTAGTGACGGGATCGTCAACCATGCCGTCGGCCAGCGCTTCGATCAACGCCTGCGTGGCGGCAAGGGGTGTACGGAGATCATGTGACACAGCAGCTATTAGATCGCGGCGTGACCGTTCTAGAGCATGCTCCTGGTCAGCTACCGCTCGTAGTGTGCCAGCCATACGGTTGAAATCGCCGGCCAGAAGCGCAATTTCATCATGGCCTTGCACCGGCAGGGTTGTATCAAGCTTGCCCATGGCGAAGTCGGCAGTAGCAGCCCGGACATGCTCGATGCGACGGGCCAACGGGACAGCATAGAGTAGGCTCCAGCCGACGGCCAGGAGTGCTGCAAACAAAACGATTAGTAGTAGGAGTGTCAGATCATGGGTTGAAATGAACATGGCACGTGCCGCAGCAAGCATCATCCCCAAGACCAATAGGTTGCCCAATAAGCCCGTCGCGAGCAATTGAGCACGTACACCACCCCAACGACCAAGCACCAGCGGCTGCATAATAAGCAGGGCTAGCAGTGCAACACCGCCGCCAACCTCCGCAAACAAGAATGCTATGGCTGGTGCATCTGTAGGAGGCAGCGGCAACAGCGTCATGCCGATGGTAAGTGTGATGATGAGTGCTGCTGCCACAAAGAGCAGAACGAGGATGAGACTGCGTAGCCAACGCATCATGGAATGGCCCAGCGATAGCCGACACCCCAGACGGTGACAAGATAGCGTGGGTTCGCCGGATCGCGTTCGATCTTTTCGCGAAGTCGTCGAACATGAACGGTGACCGTGCTCATGTCAGCAGCAAAGTCGTAGCCCCAGATGGCATTCATGAGTTCATCACGGGAAAAGACACGATTGGGATGGGTTGCCAAATAATGGAGAAGATCGAACTCTCGGACGGTAAGCGTAGTTGGTGCCCCGGCGACAAGCACAGTACGGGTATTGGGGTCGATTCGCAACTCTCCGGCCTGGAGGATTTGTTTCGGTGCTTGGGTTTGTGCCGTCTCACTCGCTCGTCGCAAGACGGCCTGAACCCGTGCCGCGAGCTCGCGGGCACTGAACGGCTTGGTGACATAATCATCGGCACCAACACCCAAGCCGATGATGCGATCTTCTTCTTCGCTCTTGGCCGTCAGCATGATGACCGGCACGCGCCGCTCAGCCTGGATGCGGCGACATACTTCAAGGCCGCTAACCTTTGGCAACATCAAGTCAAGGACGACTAAATCGGGCTGCTGTTGGCGGTGAAGCCGAAGTGCCTCTTCGCCGTCTGCGGCCGAGAGGACCGTGTGCCCGTCGCGGCGCAGATATAGTTCTACAACTTCGCGAATGTTTGGCTCGTCGTCCACCACCAGAATCGTTGCCATGGCTTTATCCGTATGTACCTGGCTCAGCGGCGATTGTAGCACGAACGTATCCTCAAATTTGCTCGTGGAGCAGGTACTGAATCCATTGCTCGGTGCGGTCATAGGCACCTTCACCGACATGCTGATAGCGAATGTTGCCCTGCTTATCGACCAGATATAAGCTCGGCCACGCATTCTGGCTGTAAGCTTGCCAGGTTCGACCATCATTATCAATCGTCACGAGGTACTTGATGTCGAGGTCCTTCAAGGCCTGTCGCACGTTCGGGATCTGACGTTCCGTGTCAAACTCGGGGTAGTGTACGCCAACAATGGTCAGCCCCTGCTGGGCATACTTGGTATGCCATTGCCGGAGCGCCGGCAGCACATTACGGCAGTTATAGCATTCGAAAGTCCAAAATTCGACCAGCACAACTTTACCTTGTTGACGTAGCCCTGCGAGCGAGGTACGCTCCCCATTCAGCCAGACCTCGTCGGTGATCTCCGGTGCGGGCCGAGGACGGGCGACGCCATCCGGTGGTGGACCAGCAATCACCGACGTCGTAGGCGCGACCGAGATGGGAGGGGCCGGTGTAGCTTTGGCGGTGAGCACTGTGGTGCTCGGAGCAAGCGCAACGGCTGTTTCTTTGGCTTGAGGCGCTGCGCCTCCGGTCGTGTTAGCGGGTGTGCCGCATGCTGCCAACACAACAAGGGTCAGAAGTAATATTGAAGTAACAGTACGGGACATGGTGGTCTCCTTCAGCTAAAGCTAAGCCGCAATCTGGACTTTGATTGTGTGGTAGCCGCTGGCACCATCGGGATGGGGTGCCGTTACTTGTGATGGTTGTGGTTGTCCATTCCCATCAATAGCCCGTACTGCCACAGTATGTGCGCCAGGCGTAGCTGCCCAATCGAGGCGCCAGAAGCGCCACTGAGCTTTGGTCTGGGCTGCTTCCAGGACAGCCGGTTGCCAGGCTCCGCCATCGATCTGAACCTCGACACCTTTGATGCCCCGGTCACCGGCGAAGGCGATGCCGCCGAGTGGCACCTTGCCGTTCTCGCGCTGAAAGTGGTCATGGGTATCGATAGCCGATGTCGTCTTGACGATGGCTGTATTACTCCAGCCGCGGTCTTGCCAGTAGCCCGAGAAATCACTGGTGATTACCTCGATGCGCTGTAGCCATTTCACGTTCTTCATGCCGTAGATCGTGGGAACGATAACCCGCAAGGGAAAGCCATGCGAATGTGGCAACGGTTGACCGTCAATCCCATATACGAGTAAGGTCGTGGGGAGGCGCGCAATGTCAAGCGGGATCGAGTCGACATAGCCTTCGGCACCATGAAAAACGAGGTGAGTTGCGTTCGCTTGCAGCCCAGCTTCTACGAGGAGCGCTTGCAGTGAGGTTCCATTCCAATTTACATTGCCGATGAGACTTCCGCCGACGTCGTTTGATACGCATTGGAGCGTACTGGTCTGATCGATGCGCGGGCGGTGTTGCAGTTCAGCCAACGTCAACATGAGGG
>JBBRHB010000081.1:0-12176 GCA_038223355.1 Chloroflexales bacterium | reverse complement strand
CGCCGATATGGTCATGGTGAAGCCGGCCCTACCCTATCTCGATATTCTGGCACAGGTCAAACAGCGCTTCGGCGTGCCAACCGCCGCCTACCAGGTTTCCGGCGAATACGCGATGATCAAGGCCGCCGCGCAAAACGGCTGGATCGACGAGCGTACTGTGGCACTAGAAAGCCTAACGTCGATCAAGCGAGCGGGAGCCGACATGATCCTAACCTATTACGCAAAAGATGCCACCCGTTGGCTACAGGCGGAGGAATACTAATGCTGGCACATGTTAATAATACCGACCTCTGGTATGACACCTGGGGTAGCGGGCCACCATTGATGCTGTTGCATGGCGGGCCCGGCCTTGATCATACGGAGTTCCGCCCCTGGGTCGATTCGCTGTCCGACTATTTCACCCTGATCTTTGTTGACGAGCGCGGGACCGGACGCTCGGAGCGCGTTGCCCCTGAAACGGCGACCACCGCCAACATGGTTGAGGATATCGAACAGTTGCGCCAACATCTTGGCTATGACCGGCTGGCCCTGTTGGGCTTTTCGTTCGGCGGCTTCCTGGCATTGAGTTATGCCGCCAAATATCAAGCGCATCTATCACATCTGCTGCTCGTTGACACTGCCCCATCTAACGCGTTTATTTCCGAATCGGAGGAAATGGTGCGCGCCTTCGCCTCACCCGAGATCAAGGCTGCGCTAGACAACGAAGGAAGTATCGCGAGTGACGCAGATTTTCGGCGCGTCATGGAGATCGAAGGACCGGTGTATTACAAAGACTGGACACCACGTGAACAAGCGATGTCGGCGCGCATGAACCGCGATATGATCTTTGGCTTCGAAGTCTCGACCTGGTGGGGGAACAATGAAATGTCACAGTATGACATGCGGCCTTTCCTGCCAAAAATCAACGTGCCCACACTTGTGGTCGTCGGCCGCCATGACCGGATCACACCGGTCTCACAGGCCGAAGCGATGGCCCAAGCGATTCCCGGTGCGCGTCTCGAAATCTTTGAAGATAGTGGCCATATGACGATCAGCGAGGAGCAGGGTCGCTTCAATGACCTCGTCCGGGAGTTCCTCAGCACAACAGAAAGAAAACACGATGGCTAACTCTACAACTCATGCTTTTAAGGAGTGGGCGGTTGCGGTCGATGCACTGCATACCGGCGAAACAATTATGCTTTTGCGCAAAGGTGGCATTCGCGAAGAAGGCAAGCACTTCCGGGTTGCCCACGACGAGATCCTGCTCTACCCGACCTATGAGCACCAACTCCCCGAATTGCTTAAGTCCCCATACGCAACCCAAGTTAATGCCGTGGCTGCGGGTTGGCATCCCACGACGGTGCCGATCGACAGCTTCACCCGCATTACCGATATCTTCCAGGTCAGTGCCGCCAATACCGTAGAGCAGCTTCTGCCGTTCCATATCTGGAACGAGCGCTTTGCCGCTGAGCGCTTCGGCTGGAAACCGCGCCATCCGTTATACGTACTGCTGCTACGCACGTACCGGCTGGCGCAAACCCACGCCTTGCCCTATGACGCAGCCTATGGTGGCTGCAAGTCGTGGATTGATCTCCAGACGCCGCTGAGTCTCGAAGGAATGACGCCGGTACTCGATGATGTCGCATATACCGCCCAGGTGGCAACTATTCGTGCCATCGTCCACGACGAACAATTAGCGGAAGTCGGGTAGCCACAGACATTAGCGAAGGAGTAGTTATGCGTTACGTACCATTTGGCAAGACTGGTGTACAAGTCTCACAGCTTGGCTTTGGCGTGTGGACGGTTGGCACAACCTGGTGGGGCATCAATGACAAGCAGGTCGGTCTGGGCTTGCTACGCCGGGCTTATGATCTAGGGATCACCTTCTTCGACACCGCCGATACCTATGGCGACGGCTTTGGTGAAGATATTGTGGCTGACGCTCTCGGTGATGTTCGCGACAAAATCGTGCTGGCGACCAAGGGCGGCTACGACTGGTATGAACACAAAGAGCGCCGTGGCCAGCAAGAGCGACCGCAGGATTGGCGGCCCGAGTTCATCCGCTTCAGTGTCGAGCAAAGCCTTAAGCGGCTCAAAACCGACCGAATCGACTTCTGGCAGGCCCACAACACAAAAATGGATGCCGTTGAAAACGACGAACTGTTCGCGATACTCGAACGGCTCCAAGAGGAAGGTAAAATTCTGCACTATGGCGTTGCCCTTGGTCCCAAGATCGGTTGGCTTGAGGAAGGCGTCAAGGCAATGCAGACCCGACCGATTGCGGGCCTGCAAATGATCTACAACTTGATCGAGCAGGACCCCGGTCGTGAACTGGTACGCGTGGCGCAGCAGCAGAATGTCGCTTTGGTCGTGCGTGTGCCCCACTCATCCGGCATGTTGGAAGGCCAATACACCGCCGAGACGAAATTTGCACCGGGTGATCATCGCCAGCATCGCTCCAAGGAGTGGCTACAGAGCGGGCTCAAGAAGCTCGAAAAGCTTGACTTTCTCACCGCAGGGCGGGATATTACGATCGGTCAGGCTGCCCTTAAGTATGTCTGGCAAACACCACAATGTGCCGTTGCTTTACCCAACATCTATAGCACAGCGCAACTCGAAGAGTTCGCCGCCGCCTCGGACAAACCCGACTTGTCCCCGGCAGATATCGCTCAAGTCAACGATCTTTATGATCATCAGTTCTATCTCGAGTCGAGCGAGGTCGGAGCGGGTGCGTAGAAGCTAACACCGCCCTCATTACATTGGAGTATCTATGGAACAACCAAGAACTGCCCGGCGACAGTTTGTAAAGTTCGCCTTTTGGAAACTCGATCCGGCTTGGCGTAACTTGCCCACTACCGAGCGTGAGCGCGGCAAGCAGGCCTTCGCGGAAGTCACCAAGCAGTGGGCCGACCGCATTGTGCTACGTACCTACACGTTGGTCGGCGTCCGTGGTGACGTGGACATGTTACTGTGGCTCGTGAGCGAACGGCTCGAAGATTTTCAAGAGTTGCACACTCAACTATTGAGTACGCCGCTCGGCTCATACCTAACGAGCCCCTACTCGTACCTCGCGACGACCAAGCGCTCAATGTATGTCGACAAGTACGCGACCGAAGAAGAAGCCAAGCGGCGCGATATTATCGTTCCCGGTCAGAATAAATATTTGTTTGTATACCCATTTGTTAAGACCCGTGCCTGGTATGCCCTGTCTGCTGAAGAGCGCCAGCACATGATGGACGAGCACATCCGGGTGGGGCGGCAATACCCCGATGTTAAGCTCAATACGACTTACTCATTCGGCCTTGACGACCAGGAGTTTGTCGTCGCCTTCGAGACCGACGAGCCGATGCGCTTCGTTGATCTACTCATGGAACTCCGAGAGACGACAGCTAGCAGCTACACCTTGCGTGATACACCGACCTTTACCTGTATCGCCACCCCGGTGGCGGCGATGCTTGATAACTTAGGTGGTATAGCAACTGCCAGCGCGGATCGTGAACCGCTGCCAGAAGTACCGTCAGTTACCTCTACACCTGCTATCGCTCCGCTACCCAACCCCGCCGCTATTCCGCAGGCCCAGCCTGTCACTGGTTTTGCCCAGGTCTGCACAGTGGGTGAAGTGCCGCAGGGCAACTCAAAGCTCGTCGTCTATAACGGTGAACAGATCGCACTTTTCCACACGGCTAACGGCTGGTACGCACTCGAAAATCGTTGTTCGCATGCCCGTGGTCCTCTGGTCGACGGCGAAGTCCAAGATGGTCACATTGTATGCCCCTGGCACTCCGCCGAGTTCGACCTCCAAACGGGTGCCGCCTTGTGCAAGCCCGCGCGTGGTCCCGTGCAAGCTTATGCAGTCAAGCTCGATGGCGACACCGTCCTTATTGGGCCGCAGGTAACCCCAGTCGCAGATGCCGCCCACGCCGATCTGCCCTCCAGCTTGGAAGAGCATCTCGATAGCAATGATCGCAAACTGCTCAATATTTTACAGTGGGATTTCCCAGTTCTACCCCATCCCTGGGAAGCGATGGGCGAAATGCTCGGCGAGAGCGAACAGACTGTTATGGATCGTGTCCAGCGTCTACGGGATATGGGCATCGTGCGTCAAATCTCGGCGATCTTCGATACGCGCCGGCTCGGCTATAAATCTAGTTTAGTTGCCGTACGCGTTGATCCCGATCGCCTTGACGAAGCCGCTGCGATCATTAACCAGCATTCGGGAGTCTCACACAACTACCGGCGCGACCACTACTTCAACATGTGGTTTACCATCGCCGTGCCACCGGGTGTTGTGCTCGAAGACGAACTGAAGAAGTTAACCGAGCGTGCCGGTGTGGAAGTCGTGCGCATGCTGCCAACGTTGAAGCTCTACAAGATTGCCGTCAAGCTCAACATGGAGCAGGACGAGACGAAGGTTGGCAAAGACGACGCAACATGGACCAAGACCAAGGATGCACGAGCGTTGATGGAGCACGATAAAGAGCTGATTCGCGTCCTTCAGGAGGATATGCCGCTGATTCCAGACCCATTTGCGCAGATGGCACAGCGACTAGACTCCACGGAAGCGGAACTCTTCGACTGGATTGCAGAAATGCAGTCAATGGGCTACTTGCGGCGAGTCGCCGGTATCCTGCGCCACCAAAAGGCAGGCTTTGGTGACAATGGGATGGTGACTTGGAAGGTGCCAGAAGATCAGGTCGAAGCTGCAGGCAAAATCATGGCCTCGTATGCCGCGGTCTCACACTGCTATCTGCGCCCGGTCTATCCTGACTGGCCGTATAACCTGTTCTCCATGATCCATGCTCGCAGCCGCCAAAATGCCGAGGAGATCGCCACAGCTATGGCGAAGGAACTAGCACCGCTGGGCGTGACCGAGTACGTGATCTTGTATTCTTCAAAAGAGTTCAAGAAGGAACGTGTACGGTACTTTGTAGAGGAAGAAACCAAGACATCATAGCGTAGCCATTTGGTCAATTGACAACGGGATGCCATTTGAGGCATCCCGTTGTTGTTTACAACGGGGCCATGTATCTCATAGCAGAAACGTCAACTGCCCGTATTATGCTTATTCACCTGACCGGCATTGTCTTTTCGCGTCTTGGTTGTGTCAACCGGAAGTTCGAGCTTCGTATTCAAGTCTAGAGTTTGCTTAGACGTCACCACTCGCACATCCTCGTCCGTCGAAATCCGCTTAAAGGTTTTGAGCGCTTGTGCGACGACTTGGTCCATATTGTAGTATTTATACGTCGCCAGCCGGCCTACAAAATGCACACCCGTAGTCGCGTCAGCTAAAGCATGATACTTCTTGTAGAGTTCCGCATTTTCAGGACGTGGCACTGGGTAGTAAGGGTCACCTTCAGCTTGCGGGTACTCGTACACAATGCTTGTTTTGCTATGTTCCTGGCCGGTGAGGTACTTAAACTCACTGATGCGCGTATAGGCATAATCGTTCGGATAGTTAACTGTGCCCGTCGGTTGGAACACCTTAGTATCGTGAGTTTCAAATTTGAATTCCAGCGAGCGGTAGGGTAACTTGCCATAGCAGTTATCAAAAAACGCATCAACCGGACCCGTATAGATCATTTCCCCGTATGGGATAAAGCTTTCCACGTCACGATAATCGGTGTTCAGTAGAATGCTGATCTTGGGATGATCCAACATGTTCTCGAACATCCGCGTATAGCCGTGCAGCGGCATTGCTTGGTACGTATCGGTGAAGTATCTACCATCACGATTGGTGCGAGTAGGGACGCGAGCAGTCACCGAGGCATCTAACTCCGATGGGTCAAGACCCCATTGTTTCCGGGTATAGCCGCGGAAAAACTTCTCATACAGTTCGCGGCCAACCTTGCTGATCACAACATCTTCCGAAGTACGAATCTCCTCACGCTTTTCAGCAACCGAGGCGAACCACTCTTCGAGCTGGAACGACGTCAGACGCAGGCCATAGAGCGTGTTGACCGTATCCAAGTTGATCGGGATCGGCACATGCTGACCGTCGACCACACCTAGCACACGATGTTGGTACTGCCGCCAGACGGTGAACTGCGAGAGGTAATCGAAAACATCTTTGGAATTGGTATGGAAGATATGCGGGCCGTATTTATGGACCAAAATGCCGGCAGCATCATAGTGATCATACGCATTGCCGCCAATATGATTGCGCTTATCCACAATCAGCACTTTTTTTCCTGCAACCCGTGCCAGTCGTTCAGCGAGGACACTACCCGCAAAGCCCGCCCCAACAACTAAATAATCAAACATACACATTCCTCTCAGTAAATCAAAGGGAGCGAGACCGTTTGTGTACGACAAAGAAGACCACGACGTCGTGGACAGTACGATGCTTGGATCTCGGCAATCTCCGGTGTCACCTGTCAAGCAAAGAGTATGCCAACGGGGTTAGAATAGCCATTACAGATGAACCGACAGACGCCAGGAGGCAAGGCAATGCTCAATATGTTGGCCAGACCATGGAACTATTATCTTTCGGTCGCGGTAGTAGCACTACTCACCGGCTGCGGTGCGCCGGCCACGGGGGGTGGCGATAGTGCCCCATCAGCAGCAGCCGCGAGCCCAACAGCACGTGACCCAACGTCAAGTACAGCACCGCCGACTGCGACGACCTCCGAGCCAGCTCGTACAGCAGCTACGCAAGGCGGGAGCGGAATCGAAGGGCAAACAGTGATCGGGCCAGTTTGCCCGGTAGCACGGGCGAACCAACCGTGTCCGCCGCGGCCCTACCCCGCGAAGATCAACGTGATGGGCAGTGGCAATCAACAAATTACGCAAGCTCAATCTGACGCACAGGGCCAGTTTCGCATCGATCTGCCAGCCGGAACATATACGCTCATGCCGCTGTCACCCGGCATCTATCCACGTGCAGCCCCACAAACTGTGACCGTTCAGGCAAGCGGCTATATTTCTGTGACCATTGACTATGATAGTGGTATTCGGTAGACGAACTGGCGCACATAGGGGGGAGTTGACGCTAGCGTCAACTCCCCCCTCAACTCAGAATGATTGCTGTCAGGCTCGTGTAGCGATGCCGCCAGCCTCATGCTCATGCTGGGCTTCACCTTCTTTGTAGATCGGATCCACATTAAAGACCAGTTTGGTACCGGTAAAGCCCAGCTTTTCCAACATTACTTTGCGTTTGAGCGCTTGAATGTTTTGCGTATTCAGCACACCTTTTGGGCAATCGGTAGTGCAGTTAAAAATGGTGTGGCAGCGCCACGCACCTTCTTCTGAACCCGCTATATCGATGCGCTCCCGCGTCGCCGTATCGCGCGAGTCGAAGATAAAACGGAAGGCTTTAGTCAGTGCTGCCGGGCCATAGTACTGACCATTGTTCCAGACGACGGGGCAGGACGAGGAGCAGCAGCCACACATAATACACAAGGTCGCATTATCGATCTTGCTATATTCCTCGGGTGACTGGCGGCGCTCTTTATCCGGTGGTGGAGTGTCGTTGATCAGATATGGCTTCATCGCTGCATCTTTAGCGAAGAACGGATCCCAATCCACCACGAGATCGCGCAGGATCGGAAAGCCTGGCAATGGACCGACCGAGACCTCAGAGGCTTCGAAATCGGCCACTCGCGTATTACAGGCCAAGCGATTACGGCCATTAATCAACATCCCGCACGAGCCACAAATCGCTGAACGGCACGACCGGCGGAAGGTAACGGTACCGTCTTGGTACCACTTAATCTGATTCAAGCAGTCCAGCACAGTCATGTCGCCATCGACGTCAACTGTATAGACTTGATAGCGGGGAGTAGCATCCTCCTCGGGATCATAACGATGGACGCGGAAGCGAACTTCCATGCAAATGCTCCTTAGTATTTCCGTTCTTCAGGCTGGAAACGTGGACCGTCGGGACCATAGCGTACCGCCTTATAGTCGAGACGCGGACGACCGTCGGCATCACGATACGCCAGCGTGTGCTTCATCCACTGCGTATCATCGCGCTTGGGAAAATCGCGCCGGGCGTGAGCGCCTCGTGACTCTTCGCGAGCCAGTGCCCCTGCAACGATGCATGCGCTGAATTCGAGTAAGTGGGCCAACTCCAGTGTCTCGATCAACTCTGTGTTGTAGCGACGACCCTTATCATCTAACGAGATGAGGGCGAAACGTTCGCGCAACTCTTCGATAATTCCCAGCTCTGCTTCTAACTTCTCGGCGCTACGGAAGACACCCGCATTCTGGAACATCGTCGCTTGCAAGTCTTTGCGAATATCGGCGGCGATTTCCCTACCGTTGCGACTCATTAGTTCCCGGATCTCATCTTCCGCCTGCTTGAGGGCCGCTGGGGGCATGGCCGGCATGGCACCGACGCCACTTTGGCTCTCGGTATGCAAAAAGTTTGCGATGGTTTGACCGGTGCGCCGCCCATAGACGGTTGCTTCCAGTAACGAGTTCGTTCCGAGCCGGTTCGCACCATGCACCGAGGCACAAGCACACTCGCCCGCCGCAAAAAACCCCTGTACAACCTCGTTTTCGCCGCGCACGACCCGGCCATCGGCATCAGTGGGAATACCACCCATCGAGTAGTGGGCTGTCGGCTGGATCGGCACAGGCTCAGTCACAGGATCAATACCGAGGTAGTCGCGTGCGAGCTCAGTGATTTGGGGCAGCCGCTCGTCCAGCTTTTGCTTGCCCAAATGCCGAAGATCGAGTAGAACATATTCGGCATTCGGCCCCGCGCCGCGTCCAGCTTCAAGCTCGGAGTAGATCGAGCGGCTCACCACATCGCGAGGGGCCAGTTCCATTCGACCCGGCGCATAGCGTGACATGAAACGCTCATTCAAGCCATTAAGTAAATAACCACCTTCGCCACGCGCACCTTCCGACAGCAAGATCCCGTGGGAGAAGAGGCCGGTCGGATGGAATTGGACGAACTCCATATCTTCGAGTGGTACGCCGGCGCGATACGCTGCCGTGATGCCATCACCGGTCGAGGAAAAGGCGTTCGAGGTGATCTTAAAGGCGCGTCCATAACCGCCGGTCCCGAACATGGTCGCCTTGGCGTTCACGCTATGCACTTCACCTGTCCGAATATCCAGCGCGGTCACACCCCGGCAAATATTGTCTTCGATCACCACACTAAGCATATACCATTCGGGATACACCTTGACGTTATAGCGCACAAGCTCACCATAGAGCGTATGCAGTAGAGCATGCCCGGTGCGGTCGGCAGCATAGCAGGCACGGGGATTCGTGTGACCGCCAAAGGGGCGCTGGGCGATACGCCCATCGGGTGTACGCGAAAAGGGCACACCCATATGCTCAAGCTCGTAGATCGTCGGAACGGCCTCACGTGCCAGGATCTCCTGGGCGTCCTGGTCGCCGATAAAATCGGCACCTTTGACCGTATCATACATATGCGTCAGCCAGTCGTCGCCAGGCTGATCTTCGGGTGCCAAAACAGGTACACCATTCGCATCATAACGAATATTGCCGAGAGCAGCAGCGATCCCACCCTGTGCCGCTCCCGAGTGCGAACGCGTAGGATAGACCTTGGTTATCAGTGCAATATCCGCATGCGGAGCTTTACGGCGGATTTCAACCGCTGCGCGCATGCCCGCTAGCCCGCTCCCCACCACGATGACATCATGTGTGATCATAACAAATATCGGCTCCAGATCGAGTGTAGGCGGGGCCTGTGCCGCCGAGCTTAACTACCTGCTGAGTTCTGCATTTGGGCCAGGGCAAGCAACGTCAGAGACCCATCATATAAGAAATACAGCCCGACCAGAATTACTAGGACGGTCAACACGCGGCGCGCCACCGGATTCGTCACCAGGTCATAGATCACATTGCGCACACCGTTCAAGCCATGAAACAGCGCACAGGTGAGGAGCCCAATATCATTGACAGCATAAATCACGGGGTAGGCATAAAAGCGCCGGTTGACCAACTCGAAGGTCAGCTTGCTACCGGTACGAAGATCGAGATAATGATTGAAAATCATGTGGACGGTCAAGAACACAATCAGGCCGTAGGCAGTCACCCGCTGTAACAGCCAGGAATAGGTGCCGGTTCCCGGTGCCACGCGCACCGGCTGTGGCTGGGCAGTGGCACTGCCAACAACTCGTTCCATACAACAATGTCCTTAAATGCTAGACTAACCGGAAGTCGCCGTCGTGATCGAAGGCAGATGCGTAAACACCATGACAGCCGAGAATAAGAAAATAGCAATCGTCAAGCCGAAAGCCAGCCAGAAGAGCTGCCGCTGATAACGAATTGCACGCGTTGATCCACTATCAAATAGAAGGAGCCGGATGCCGTTTAAGGTGTGATACAACACAACCGCGACCAACAGCAGATCCATAATCTTCCAAAACGGGGTTTGGAAAAAGGCAAGCGCCTGATCAAAGGCGGCTTTGCTTTGCTGCGCGGCACGTAAGTCATACAGATGAAGGAGCAAGTAGCCCACCAGCGCCAACCCCGATAAGCGGTGCAGAAGCCAGGCCAGCATGCCTACGCCCCCACGGTAGCGGTCTCCAATGGTACGATTCACACCTTTCTCCTTGTCCCGAAGCATTCCCACACTGTAATTTTCCCGCCCCCAATCATGTCCACACCTGTTCAGCGGCCAAGAATCAAGGGCTTCAACGCTGCAATAACCTGTTCATTTTCCTCCGGCATGTTATAGAAATAGGGTGAGACACGCACATGTCCCGGCCGGTGGTCCACAATAATGCCTTGCTGCTTGAGAGCTTTGACCGCTGCAGCTGCATCGGGTGCTGGAAACATAACGATGCCAGCATGATCTTC
The DNA here is from genome assembly GCA_038223355.1 of Chloroflexales bacterium. Classification (GTDB taxonomy): domain Bacteria; phylum Chloroflexota; class Chloroflexia; order Chloroflexales; family Kallotenuaceae; genus JACDGP01. The sequence continues at coordinate 1,418 of JBBRHB010000081.1, read as the reverse complement.
CAAGTTTGAGGGTATCTTTAGTGGCAAGCCGGCGACACGCGCCCGATCTACTAGATCGTAGACCAGTTCAACCTCACGGGCGCGCACCGCCGCAACACCGATTTCCAGCAGCAGGTCAAGGCCCGCTTTGGCAGCATGCACCGCAGCCAAAGCAGGTGTACCTAGTTCGAAGCGGCGAGCATCATCGGCATATGCAAAATGCTCCGCGTCGAAGTTAAACATCGCGCTATGGGCGAACCAGCCGGTAATTGTCGGTTCGAGTTGCTGCACCAGCTCCGGCCTAACATACAACTCCACGATTCCAGGACCACCCAGCAACCACTTCAAGCCACCCGAAAGATAATAATCAACGTCAAGCGCCTGCACATCTACCGGGAGTTGACCGGCCGATTGATAGCCATCAACCAGTATATGGGCACCGGCAGCATGAGCTACGTGGGCAAGCTCCGCGACGGGTTGGATATAGCCGCTCGTGAACAACACATGCGAAGTAGCAACCAAGGCCGTGCGGCTGTCAATCGCCGCAGCCCACTGCTCCAGTGGCACCTGGATATGGTCGTCGCTGGGCAAAATCACGACCTCCACCCCTGGTTTGACTAGCCATTGATAGGGGATGGTGGGGAAGTCCAGCGCCGTTGTCACAATTTTGGAACGCTTACTATATGGATAGCACGAGGCCACAACACTCAGCGCCGACGAGATCGAATGAGCGAGCGCCACACTACCCGCCGGGGCGTTAATGAGTTGCTCAAAATTTGCGCGGAGTGCAGCACACTCACCCAACCATGTCTGGTACCAGGCTGAGGCTCCGTATTGCTCCCAGGTATCCATGAAGCGCTCCATCGCTGCCCGTGAGCGCTGGCTCAGTGGGCCAAGCGAGCAGGTGTTCAGGTAGGTGGTGCGCCCCAGTGTTGGGAATTCCTGGCGGTACGTCTCCCAAGCTGTGACCGGTTGTGTACTTGACAGCATGAGACATCCTTGTCGATGACGTCGTTATCTAACAATAAAAGCACCGTGATCTTTTTTTCACGATGCTTTTATTATAACGTAGTTTAGCTGTGGTTCGGCGCTGCCACAGCGGCATGGATCAACGCTGGTCCCTAACGCTGGTCATGCTCAGGATAAACGCGTGCCCCAGAGTCATCCGGCTGCTTGGTTGGAAAGCTTCCCGGTGCCGGAAAGCCGGTCGCTGGCGGTGGATTACCATAGGGCGGCTGGTTGCCAACTGTATAGCCGGTCGAGGGCATATACTGACCGGTCGGCATGCCGCCTGGATAGGAAGCGCCCTTCCACATCGCACCGCCGACGAGGCCGGCAATGGTCATAAGCAGCAGGTTAACCAGGCCAAAGCAGAAGCCGACAAAAGCACCACCGAAGCCCAAGATCGTCCCGGCCGAAGGTACATTGCGCAGGTTAGC
>JBBRHB010000080.1:0-12242 GCA_038223355.1 Chloroflexales bacterium | reverse complement strand
AGGCGCTCCAGGCAGTTCAAACCCCCGCCCAGCAGCTGCAGGCAGCGGTCAAGCAAGCCTTTGCCACCAGCATTACCAGCATCTATCGCTATGTCATCGGGCTGATTGCTATCGCATTGTTAGTCGGCTTCGCGCTGCCGGAACTGCCGCTCCGCAAAAGCAACACGGAGGAACCCGCCCTAGAGCCTCTACCGGCCACCTAGCTGGGCCGGGCGGTGTGCGCGCGATGCGATACACCGCCGCGGCGACTCCCTACGATCTTCCGCAGTGCTTACTGTGAACAGACCGCCGGCAAGGCCGTGGCGGCCGTCGCACCGGCCGGAGCTGCCTGGATCTTGGCACTGTAGACACGCCATAACGTAGCATCTGGGTTGGGATCGATGCCCGGATTGGTATGGCGGACGGTGTAGCAGCCGAAGAAAACCTCCCGTGAGGCGTCCGTGTGGTGCACGACGAGCACTGTTGGAATATCCGCAAAGACACTTCCCGCAGCGCCCTGCCCACTCGCGGCCCCCACCGTTAGCTCAACGAAAGCGGTCGTGGCATAGCCGGCCGCGAACTGCGCGAATGGCGGCAGCGAGTTCGGTGACTCCCAGTAATTATAGGCCCGCTGATATTCATGGCGATTGATGGCATTGTAATAAGAGATCAAAAAGCGCTCCGGCGCGACATTCCGGCTCTCGTAGAAGGGCACCGGTGCTGCCGCCTGAGCCGCATGCACCTCGTTGCCGAGCAGCCCCAGCAGCACGGTGAAGGGCGCCGGCAACTGCGGATGGTACTCGAAGCGCGCCCGCTCAAACCACTGCGTCAGGACGTTATCGCCCGAGGAGTTCGTTTCCATGGCCGGCTCCGAAAGCGGATAGCCGAAGAGTCCCAACGACTCCTGGAAGCTGACTCCTGGGTCACCGAGGTCAAGGCCATGGCTCGACCAATAGCTCCAGAACTGCGGCGCAATGGCATGGCCTGTTACGGCAAAATAATGGGGTGCCGCAGGGTTAGCTTTGGGGAAGGTGGTCCAATCACGGCCCTGCTGCTTCAGCCGCTCGTCCCCGAGCCGACCGAGCAAGACGGTGAACGGTACCGGCATTTCCGGATGCGATTCGAGGCGGTTGCGCTCGAACCACTGCGTCAGATAGGTAGCATTGGTATCGGGGTTGATTTCCGGATCTACCGTCGTCGTGGGATAGCCAAAGACCGGCAACCCGCCATTGATCGGCCAGTAATTACTAAAAAAGACACCGATGCACTGTCCCGTCGCGCTAAAACACGAGGAACTCGCGCTCGCATGCTGTGGCCACGCGAGCGCCAAAGTCACCAGCAGTACCAGACCTATCGAACGATGCTTGAACGATCCTGGATGCATAACATATACCTCCCTGTGCCAGCTATGAGTAGGACCAGTATACGACAGGACGGTGCAACTACCAACTCGCTTACCTAATGGTCAGTACCACCTGCAGGGCGACTCAAAGTTGACAACAGCCGCAAGAAATTGTACCCTTGCCAATAAGCAGCAACCCACTCCCCATCGTAACAACCTAGCATCAACGCCAGTCGCTATGCAAAGGGGCAAAGCAATGAAACGCGATGACTCAAACCGCCGGCTCTCCCGACGTGACTTCCTACGTCTAACCGTTGGCGGCAGCGGTGCTGCCTTACTCGTAGCCTGTGGGGCAACACCTGCAACCTCCACCTCTACGACAGCTGCTCCCGCCGCGAGTGGTGCATCTGTCACAGGTGCCACTACGACCGGCGTAGCCGCAGCTACGGCCGCGACTCCCACTGCACTGGTATTGCCCAAAGGCGCTGCCGGCAAGCTAACCGTAATCCATCGTACCGAATACTTCGAGGCCGTCCAAACCAAGTTCCGCGATGCCGTCACGGAGTACGCCAAAAATCAGGGCATTACGCTTGACATCTCCACCGCTAATCCGGAGGCCTTCGGCGATTTCATGGCGAAGATGCAGGCTGCGGTCCAGGCCGGCAACCCGCCTGATCTCGCCTATCACACCCTCAGCATCGCCCAGATGCAGTCGCTTGATCTTGTTGAAGATGTCAGCGATCTGGTCGCAGAGTTCGTGAAAAACTACGGCGATGTCGTGCCGGTTACCGCCGAAAAGAACGCCAAGTTTGATGGCAAGTGGTGGGCGGTGCCGTTTCAGAGTAACAGCGGCGCGTGGTTCGGTCGCAAAGACGCCTTCGACGCTGCCGGCATCGATCCCCAATCGCTGGATACCTTCGACAAACGCCGCGACGCGGCGCTCAAAATCTCCGACCCATCCAAGAAGTTGTGGGGCTGGGGTCTAACAATCAACAAAAGTGGTGACGGCCACGGCCTGATTATGGATGTGATCCAGGCCTTCGGAGGCAGTATCACTGACCAATCCGGCAAGAAGGTCACCTTTAATTCACCTGAGACCGTAGCTGCCGTCCAGTGGCTCAAAGAAACGTACGCCAGTGACAAGTACAAGCCGATGCTGCCGCCTGGTATCGAAAGCTGGACCGATCCGAGCAACAACGAGGCCTACCTGGCCGGGACAATCGGCCTGACGCAGAATGCCTTCAGCATCTACGCCAAAGCCAAAAAAGACAGCAACCCCGTCCTCGGCAAAACCGCCATCATGCATAAGCCTAAAACCAAAGACGGCAAACTCCTTGAAGCCGGCGGTACTGGCTGGCTAACGATCTTCAAAGGCTCCAAGAATATCGATGCAGCCAAGCAGGTGATCCGCCACCTGATCGATCCCCAGACCTTTACACCGATGGTCCAGGCGGGTGGCGGCTTGTTCCTGCCGGCCTACAAGAACCTTTGGACCGCCGACCTGCTAAAGATCGACCCCAATTTCGCCATCCTCAAAGAGATTATCTTCAACCCAACGGCCTACACCGGCACCTCCTACCCGGCCGATCCGAGCGCGACCATTGATAGCATCCTGGCTGCAGCCATTCCGAGTCAAATGATAGCCAACGTCACCAACGGCAAGATGAGTCCCGAGGAAGCCGTCAAGGATGCTCACGCCAAGATCGTCCAGATCTTCGAAGAGGCCGGCCTCAAGCAGAGCTAACGACAGGCGGCAAACTTCAGGTGGTTAGCGCTTGCAAAAGGAGCAGCTATGGCGAAACAAGTAAGTCCCAGTGCCGGGGCACGACTGATCCCACGGGGGTATGTCGCCCGCTCCCGCCGAGCCGATGCACTTCTAGGCCGCGACTGGCGTGTCGCACTACCTTTTGTCCTACCAATGGTCGTCATTATGGTCGGGCTGATCCTGTGGCCCTTTGTGAACGCGATTGGCCTCAGCTTCACTGTGCGCTCGGTTGTCACCAAGAGCGACCGCTTTATTGGTCTGGCGAACTACGTCCGCTTGTGGCAGGACGCCGATTATCGTGGCGCAGTCGCCAACACGGTCCTCTTTACGGCGGCTTCCATTGGCTCCAAGCTGATCGTCGGGATGACCATTGCCCTGCTGCTCAATAGCCGTCTGCCGGGGCGCAATGTGCTCACCGGCCTCATGCTCTTGCCCTGGATTGTTCCCGAGGTCGTTACAGCCATGGCCTGGCGTAGCATCTACGATCCGATCTTCGGTGGCCTTAACCCCATCTTGGAGGCCCTCGGCCTGATCAACCGGCCGGTTGCTTGGCTCTCAGAGCCAAAACTGGCTATGCCTAGCGTGATCGCCGTCAATATCTGGAAGGGTATTCCTTTCTATACCATGCTGCTGCTCGCCGGGCTCAAGGCCATCGACCGCGAACTCTATGAGGCAGCCGAGGTCGATGGAGCCACCCTCATCCACCGCTTCCGCCATATCACTTTACCTGGCCTAAAATATGTGATCATCGTGACTGTCCTGCTGTCAACCATTTCGACCTTCAACACCTTTGGCCTAGTATATCTAATGACCGGTGGTGGTCCCGGTGGTGCCACCCGGCTATATTCAATCCTGGCCTATGAGCGGGCCATCATTGGCCTGCGCTTCGGCCCGGGTGCCGCCGTCGCACTCAGCCTGGCACCGGTGCTGGGACTGTGTATCTTCGTGCTTGCGCGCTTCATGCGCCCCGGTGCCGCCAGCCACGCTAACGACAGCGGCGTTGATCATGCCTTAGCCTGGGCTGGCAACGGCCTGATGACGCTCATCGACATCATCCTATGGCCCTTCGCCCTCATTACAGCCGGTTTTGGCCGTCTGGCGGCTACCTTGCGGTCGCGGCGGAGCTACGATAGCCCGCTGCTGACACGCTCAAGACGTGCACGGCTCGGCCTGATCGTGCGTATCCTGCTCTTGCTCCCCTTTCTACTGTTCGTGCTCTTCCCGTTCTACTGGGTCATTATTACTGCTTTCAAGACCGAATTGCAGATCCAGCAATTCACTTCGATTTACTGGCCACAGCCCTGGACCCTCGACCAGTTCCGCACGCTCCTGATCCACACGCCGTATCTGATTTGGTTTCGTAACACCGTAATTGTCGCGACCCTGAGCACAGTGATTGCGGTCGCCCTCGCGGCGCTGGCTGGCTATGCACTGGCTCGGCTGAAGTTCGTCGGTGCCAATGCCCTCACTACACTGCTACTAATCACTTACCTGCTGCCCAGTTCCTTGTTGTTTATCCCCCTCTACCGCATTCTGACCAATCTGGGCATCATCAACACCTACGCCGCGCTGATTGCCACGTATCCAACATTCCTGATGCCCTTCGCCACCTGGGTCATGCTCGGCTACTATCGCTCGATCCCCGAAGATTTGGAGGAGGCAGCCATGATCGATGGTGCGAGCCGCCTGCTGGCCTTTATTCGCATCACCCTACCGTTAGCCGCACCTGCGCTGCTCTCCGTCACACTCTTCGCCTTTACCAATGCATGGAATGAATTTCTCTTCGCCTTTGTCTTCATTACCAGTGAAAATCTCAAGACGCTGCCCGTCGGCCTTCAGTTGCTCGTCTTCGGCGACATTTATCCTTGGGGGCAACTCATGGGCGCGTCGCTCCTGATGGCGATTCCGGTCGTCGTGATCTATATTTACGCCCAGAAATACATGGTCGAGGGGCTAACCGCCGGCAGCGTGAAGGGCTAATCCACCGTGTGAAATCGTCGACTACTGTGTAACGCCGGATGCTTTCGCCGATCCGCCCTTACGTTCAGCCTTCGGTCTGCACCCACCCTACGCGCTTCGCCCTAAAACTCGCTCGCATTGCCCAAGCGTAGCCGCTCGATCAAGGCAAAACTGATCGCCGTCACCAGCATCAGCAATGTGCTCATCGCCAACGCCTGCCCGTACTCCTCAATGCCCGGTCGGCCAAGATAGCGAAAGATCAGCACCGGCATCGTTGGGTAGTTCGGAAAATTTAGCAGCAACGTCGCGCCAAACTCGCCCAACGACACAGTGAAGGCAAAGACGGCCGCGACCAGCATCGTCCGTAACAACAGCGGTACATCAACCTCCCACCACACGCGCCGTGGCGACGCACCGAGCGCCGCAGCGGCTTCCCGTAGGCGCGGGTCAATGCTGCGTAGCGCCGGCAGCAGCGTGCGCACGACCAGCGGAAAGGCGATCAACGCATGCGCCAACGGGATCAGCAACGGCGATGCCCGCAGGTTCAGCGGCGGCTTGTCCAGCGCGATAATATAGCCAAAACCCAGCGTCACCGCCGAGGTCCCTAACGGCAGCATAAAGAGCGGGTCAAGCAGCGCTCGCAGCCGCTTGCGGGGGGTCGTCAGCAGATACGCCGCCGGTACGCCCACCAGCAGTGCAATTGCTGTCGCAACCAACGCGAAAACCAGCGAGTTGCGGATCGCCGTGCTGGGCGGAGCAAAAAAGTAAGAGTTAGTGCGGTTCTGGCTCAACAGCCGAAAGAAATGAAGGCTCCAGCTGCCACCGAGTGTCAAAGCCCGTGCAGCTAGCGCCAGCAGCGGCCCACCCAACAACAGCAGCATCCCGCCAACTACCACGCTCAACACGAGACGGCGACCACGCGTGAGCGGCAACTCGATCGAATCCTGTGCCCGGCGCTCAAGCGGCACACTGGCACGCTCCTGCACACGCGTATACACCACCGTCAGCGCCAGCGCCGCCAGAATCTGAATCAGTGACAAAGCTGCTGCCACCGGCAAATTAAACAGATCGACCGCCTCGCGGTAAATTTGCACTTCCAGCGTCGCGTCGCCCGGTCGTCCCAGAATCAACACCGTACCAAACGCCGCGAAGGTAAAGATAAAGACCAGCAACGCCGCCGCGCCGATCGCCGGTACTAGCAGCGGCAGTGTTATTTCACGCCACACCCGCCAGCGGTTCGCCCCCAGCACCGCCGCGGCCGCTTCGATGCGCGGATCTAGATTAGCCCAGAAGCCGCCCACGAGCCGCAAGACGACGGTGAAGTTATAAAACACATGCGCGAGCAGTAGCCCGACCAGCGTCCGGTCCAACTGCAGCACCGCCCGGCCCCCGTTCCACGGCGCAAGCAGGCTGTTGATCAGCCCTTTCTCTCCCAACAACGCGCCGAATGCCGTCGCCACGACCACCGTCGGCAGCACGAACGGCACGGTTGCCAGCGTGCGCAGCGCCGTCTTCCCTCGGAAGCGATAGCGCGCAAACACATACGCCGCCGGCAACCCCAGCCCCAACGTCAAAAGCGTCGAAAGCGTCGCCTGCCACACCGAGAAGAACAGCACCTGCCGGTACCGCGCCCGCGTGACGAGCACCCGCAACGGTTCCCATACCAGCGTCCCCTGCGGCCACAGGCTCAGCTTGAGAATCGCCCCCAGTGGATAAAAGTATAGGACCATCAGAAAAACGACCGGCAGCCCGTAAATCAGGGACGCGGGATGCGGAATGAGCGACGAATAAGCCCCTTTACTGCCCGACCGCATCAGTCCACTGCTGAATCCAACGATCACGGTTCTTCGCGATCACATCGGGCGCGATTACAGCTGGCTGCTGTGGCACAGGCGCATACTGCTTATACACATCCGGAATCGTGGCCGAAGGCACCACCGGATACACTACCATCTGTGGCATCACATCGTTTTGCACATCCGCGCTCAACATATAATCGACCCACTTGCGCGCCAGATCAATGTGCTTACTGCCCTTGAGCACTCCTACGAACTCGATCTGCCGGAATGCCCCATTCGGCGGCATAATATTGCCGGTCGGCGGCTCCTTCAGCTTCCCTCCCGAGGCATCCAACTCATACGCCGGCGAGGTGCCATAGCTCACCACGATCGGTTGTGGACCTTTACCGGCTGAGCCACTGAAGTTTTTGTTATAGGCCGTATCCCAGCCATCCACGATTTGCACATCATTTTTGTGCAAATCTTTCCAGTAATCGACCCATGTATACGACCCCGTCTCGCCGAACGTCGCAATCGTTGCCAGCATAAACGCCAGTCCGGTCGACGACGTGGCCGGGCTCTCCGCCACCAGCTTGCTTTTATACTCCGGCTTGGTCAAGTCGCGCAGTGTCTGGGGCACAGTCAGCTTACCGGCTCCGAAGGCAGCTACATCATAGTTCAGGTTTACGAAACCATAGTCCACCGGCACGAGCCGGTTCTGTGGATCGAGCTTAAAAGCGCTCGGTATCGCCTGTAAAGCCGCTGGCGTATACGGATCGAAGATATCGGTATCGATGGCCCGGCTAAAAAAGGTATTGTCCACGCCAAAGAAGACATCCGCCAGCGGGTTATTCTTCGCCAGGATCGCCTTGTTGAGCGCCGCCCCGGCATCGCCCGCCTTCAAAAACTGTAGCGTCACCCCGTTGGCCTGCTCAAACTTCGTCACGACATCCTTGCTCAACACCAAATTATCATGCGACATGATCGTCAACGTCCCATTGGGTCCCGGCGCAGCACTCGTCGTCGCACCAGTATCCGCTGTCGCGCTAGCCGCCGGGGCTGCCTCGGTCGTTGTTACCACTGCCGTGCTCGTTGCCTCGGTCGTTGCAGCCATAACCGTACTGCTCGCGCTGGGCTGGGCGGTACCTGCACTCGTCGTTCCGTTCGTCTCACCCACCACGGTACCACTCGCCCCGGCTGTGACCTGAGGCGCTGCAGTGACCGCATCCTTCGTCAATTCAGTTCCACTGGCGGCGGGCGGCGTCAGATCGATTGGTACACCAGTAATGATTGGTTGCGTCGCCGTCGTGCCTCCGCAGCTTCCTAGCAGTGTCACGAGCACCACCAATGCCACAGTGTGAAACATCCGCCTCGCCATCATCGCTCTTCTCCATACAAAAAAGCCGCCACGTAAGGACGTGACGGCTCGCTGCCTTAACGCTTCCCTACGCTGGTATCACCCAGGTCAGGTTCAAAGGGTCCCTGGCATTGCGGTCCAGTGTCTCAGCCGAACTCATTCGGCACCCCTAGCACATAAATTGTGAGCGGTAGTGTAGCGCAGGCAGGTAGAGGTGTCAAACATGTACACTAAGACGGAACGACCAACGGCCGTGCAACTCGCTATCCCTGGCTGGACGAGTGCAGCGTACTGATGTACTGTAGTGCCTCATCTGTCTGCGTGACTTAGAGATTCCGTAGCGCTTGGGCTGCACCGCCGTGCGCAGCCTCTCATGTCCGGTCAGGAGCTTTTTATATGGCCAAGGCAATTGCCGTCGTTAGTGGCGGTCTCGACAGCGTGACGCTCGCCTATCTCCTGCATTCTGAAGGCTTTGACCTGCACATACTGTCCTATGATTATGGCCAGCGCCATAGCAAGGAGCTTGACTTCGCCAGGCGCTGTGCCCAACGCCTCGACGCGCAGCACGACATCGTCAACCTGTCCAGCGTCGGCGCACTCCTCAAGGGCTCGGCCCTGACCGACGATATCGACGTCCCTGAAGGCCACTATGCCGCGCCCAATATGGCGATCACCGTCGTGCCCAACCGGAACGCCATTATGCTGGCCGTTGCCTATGGTGCCGCAGTCTCTGACGGGGCCGAGGTGGTTGCCGTTGGCTTCCATGGAGGCGACCACTTCATCTACCCAGACTGCCGCCCTGAGTTTGTCGAGACTTTCGATGCGATGGAGCGGCGAGCAGTCGCCGGCTTCGGCCATCCTGATCTACGGCTATACGCGCCCTTTATTACCATCGGGAAACATGACATTGTCACCCTCGGCGCCAAGCTCAATGTACCATTCCAGGATACCTGGAGCTGTTACAAAGGCGCTGAGCGCCACTGCGGTAAGTGTGGCACGTGCTACGAACGCAAGGAAGCATTTGCGCTTGCCGGTGTGGCGGATCCAACAGAATATGATTAAAACGTGAGTGCCGCGAGGATCTGCCGGACCCACCCTACCACGGCACCGGCAAGCTCCTGCCGTGGTGCCGCTTCCACATTAATGTGGATTAGCCCTTGGGGGCCTCGACAACTTTGAACGCCGCACCGCTTGGATCCATCAGCGCCGCCATGCGACCGAATGGCGAGTCATCGATGGGGCCCATGACCTTACCGCCGAGCTTAGTGACAACTGCGACTGTTTCATCAGCATTGGCTACCGAGAAATAGGTCATCCACTGCGGGTGAAAATCGCCCCACGTGGCATCAATCTCCATAATGCCAGCGAGCATCTCTTCTCCATGCTTGAGCACGTAATACTCCATTCCTCCCGGCATCGGATCTGCGGTGGCTCTGAGTACTGCCGAGTAGAAATCACGTGCCTCTTTTGCATTTGACGAATACAGTTCGCACCAAGCCATCGCACCCGGATCCTCTGTCACCTGTGTGCCCACATGAGTTCCAGCTTGCCAAAAGCCGAACGCTGCGCCGGTGGGATCTTCACATATTGCCATGCTGCCAGAATCGCCCACAACCATGGTCGGGGACAAGACCTTGGCCCCTAATTCCACAGCATGCGCCACGTCGGCCTCAATGTTATCGGTAGCAAAATACAAACTCCAGGCTGCGGACATGGGCGGCGCACCGGGCTGCATGCCCATCAGGCCGGCCGTCATTCGCGTTCCCAAGCGAGCGGTTGTATAGCCGCCAAATTCCGGACCGCCGATGTCGTACTCCCAGTCAAAGACCGCATGATAGAAGCTGCGCGCCGCGTCGGCATCTGGTGCCATCAGGTCGATCCAGGTGGGCGTACCGGCCGGTTTTGCCTGTGAATGTGTAGCCATGACTCCTCCAAGAATAAAACAAATGTTCGTATAAAACTATCTTACCATGTATGTCAAGATGGCATCAGACGTTCGCATTGGGATACAGCGCACGTATCTCATATACGTGGGACTTATAATGGTACCCGTCGCTCTCCCTCATTGGAATTTGATCATGTTTACCGTTCTGAAACAACGCAACTTTGCCCTAATGTGGTTCGGTGGCGGTGATTACCGTGAGTGGCCTGGTGTATGGGCTGGCGATGCTATTACAAATCAACGTCACGGCGCTGCCGCTCGGCATGCCCACGTTGCCAGCGGCGTTGATCTTTCGGGCGTTTGCGGGCGTCGGGATCCTCGGCTTTGTCGTAAGCACCGACACGTTGCTGCAACAAAGCGTGACTGACCGTTTTCGTGGACGCGTGTTTGGAGCCTATGGCGCATGGTTAGCGCTGATGACGCTCGTTGGTCAACTGCTGGCAGGTGTGCTAGGCGACCGTGTGGGCATCGTGCCAGTGCTACGGTACGACGGCGCTGGACATTGCGGCGGGCCTCCTGGCGCTAGCACTGTTGCCGAAGGCCTTGCGACGACATGCGTCCACGACCGAGAGAGCGGTCTCGGCGGCAGAAACTGTTGTCGGGTCATAACGCCTTTAGTACTGCGCTGCAAGGGGATTTGCCCATGCTTGCAGTTTTGAAACTCCGCAACGTTGCCCTGCTATGCTAGGGCGGATTGTCGGCCATGGCGACGTGACTACAGGTGCAAACCAAGTCGGCTCTGTATTACGGCCCCCTATGAGGGACCGCTTCTTCTTGATCACCGAGAGTGGCGCAGGGCTGTCTTGTGCTGACCGAGGTGGCTCACAAAGCCTGGCTCGTTGAAGCCCACCGTCAACGGCGTCGTGCTGCCACCGCCAATCGTCGCCGCACCCCCACCACTCGCACTCGCTGCTCCTGGCACGATGCTATCCAGACTGCCAAACTTGCCCCACACCGAATTGTACAAACGCGCGTGATAATCCAGGAAGCTGGTGGTATCCTTGCGCTGCCCCGTGTAGTTGAAGGCCGTTTGCGGCATCCCGCCAGCATGGCGCTCCTCACCCCACGGTGTACTGTTTTATCTCCTCAGGGCTCTTTCGGCCTTTTGGTGCTACCCAACTGCTCAGGTGCTGAGTAAGCGACGTTCGAGCAGTCGAGATGCGCGCGTCCATACGATTGGCGTTTCAGGAGCTTGAGCCGATTGATCTGACCCTCTACCAGTCCATTCGACCAACGCAGCCGGAGCGCTGCTTACACGGCGGCTTCATCTTGGCGTAAGCTCAGCACAAAGTTCCGTAGGGCACCAGCGTCACTCAGCGTTGCCTGCTCCATCCAAGAATCCAGCTGCTCATGGCGCTGCTCGCGAACCACCGTGGCGAACGCTCGCGCCAACGTGATCGCCCGCGCCATCAGCGGGTGCGCCGCAGCGGCCCGCATCGCCGAGCGCGAGGGCCTGGCGCCACGGGGCCGCGTAGGACGCCCCAGGAACGCAGCAGCGCCCCGGCGATGAGCCGGGGCGCTGTCATGTGTGCGGGTCAGTGGTAGTATCAACCTGAGTTCCGTCTTTGCCGCTCCTGGCGGAATCGGCGGGACGCTGTCCACCTACTTACTAGTTGGGCAGATGCAAGCAGGACGGGTGCGCCTTTGATCCTCCCGAAAGAGAGAGACCCGCGCTTCATCACGGTTCGCCGTGGCGGAACGCTTGTGGATTCGGACCATCAGCTCCTTGCCCTGTGGGCAGCCGCGTGTGCAGAGCACGTTCTGCATCTCTTCGAGGCGATGCGGCCCGATGATCTGCGGCCGCGCCGTGCCATCGACCAGGCCCGGGAGTGGGTGCGCGGCGAGATCACGATGTCTGAGGCTCGCGCTGCGGCGGGCGCCGCCAATGCAGCGGCCCGAGATCTCATCGGGGCCGCGCGCCATGCCGCCTATGCCGCAGGTCAGGCCGCCGTCGTCGCCCACGTCGCCGCACATGAACTCGGTGCTGCCGCGTACGCGATCAAGGCAGCCCGTGCTGCCGCACCTGAGGGCCAGGGTGAACAGGCCGGTCGGCACGAGTGTGCGTGGCAGCGTGAGCAGTTGCCGGAGGCGGTTCGCGAGCTAGTTCTGGATGACCAGCG
>JBBRHB010000079.1:0-12272 GCA_038223355.1 Chloroflexales bacterium | reverse complement strand
AACTATTTTGGATGAGCTAACACAGCATGGTCCCCGACCTTCAAATTACTTCGAGGACACGTCATCCAGCGGCTGGTCTTCCTCGGGTTGGACGAGTGGACGTAATGTCAGCCGCATGCTTGATTTTTTATGGGTGCAAGGTACGATCATGGTGGCGGGTCGCAGTGGATTACAAAAGCTTTGGGATTTGAGCGAACGGTGTTTGCCGGCATGGACGCCACGTGAGGACTTGACCGGCGAGGAGGTAGCTCGTCGTGCTATCCCGCTGGCAGTGCGCGCTTTGGGGGTGGCGCGTCCAACCCATATTCAGCAACACTTTATTCGTGGGCGCTACCCGCGTCTTGGCTCAGCCATTGATGAACTTGTTGGGGCAGGAGAGCTGGTGCCGGTTGAGCTCCGCGACGAGGATCGTGCTTGGCCAGGTCCCTGGTATGTTCATATTGCCGACCTGCCGCTGCTGGACCGGCTGCTCGCGGGTGACTGGCAGCCGCGCACGACGCTGCTCTCGCCCTTCGACAACTTAATCTGCGACCGGTCACGTACGGAAGCGCTCTTTAACTTTCGCTTCCGAATCGAAATCTACGTTCCCAAGGCCAAGCGCCAATACGGCTATTATGTGCTGCCGATCCTACACGGCGATGAACTGATCGGTCGTATCGACCCGTTCATGGACCGCAAACGGCAACGACTGATAATTAATGCTGTTTATACGGAGCCAAGTGCCCTATTAACCCCCGACGCCGGCCGCGCTGTCGGCGATGCCATCAGCGAGCTAGCAACATTTCTCGGTGCTCGTGACATCGAGTATGTCGGCGGATTTCCTGCAGGATGGCGGCAACCATTGGCGGTATAACTGCCGGCAGCGGATAGAGCTACGGGCAAGGCAGCTAGATGGCCACAGATAACAGGGACTTAGGGCATCCTCCCTGCGTGGTGTTGCCTTGCTATACTGCGCCTACTCTCACCAGAGGAAGGATAACCTCCATGAATCCGATTGCCCTTGTGTTACTCGAAGCTGAAATCACCGATGAAGTTGTGTCACGCGCGCGCTATGCTTGTATCGCTAATAACCAGCTTGAGCCGACAGAGCCGGCTCATTTTCGTGGCTACCTAACAGCCCTCGTCACCGATCTTCAAGCAAAGGCCCAGGGTGGTCCGCAGCTAGATCGGCTCCAGCACTACAATCAGCGCCTTGGGCAACTCGGTGTAGGGCTCATTGAGCCATTGTACCGCCGACAGCCGCGAGGGACGACGTACGTGACCACGGTTGCTTAGCCGTCGCTCTTTTTACTCGATGCCAACCCGCAACGCATCTGCTGGCGAAACCCGGCCAGCTTGGATGGCAGTTAGCAGAATCGATAAGAACGAACCAAGGCAAGCTAGCGCCACCGTTAGCCCAATCTCGCTCCAGGGCACGCTAAAGCGCAGGCCGCCGTACTGTGTACTGAGGACTGCAACAAGACTGTGTGCCAGAATCAAGCCTAGTCCCAGCCCGACAGCGATGCCGAGGGTCGCGACGACCGTCGACTCACAGGCCAACGTGGCCCGCGTTTGCGTACGCGTAAAGCCGAGGGCGCGCAGCATTCCTAACTGCTGCCGTCGTTCCAGGACGGCCTGAATGCCCAGCAGACCCAGCGCAGCAATGCCTGCCAGCAGACCAAGCCCGAGGAAGCCCTGGATTACCCGAATCAACAGCAACCGGAAGGCGCTAATCAGCCGAAAGGTCCCTTGTAGATCGCTCACGACTAGGCCCTGATCTGCAAAGGAGACCTCCAGTCCTTGCAGGACATCCTGCACACGTAGACCAGGTCGCACCGCAAAGAAATAACTGCTCGGTGTAGGTAAGGTTATGGCCAGGGCCGCAGCGGTCGTGCGCGAGACATAGATACCCGCATCTAGCTCAGAGCGCCCGTCGATAATCCCTAATATACTGAGTTTAACCGGTTTGCCGCCGGTCGTAGGACGTGCCCAGATTGTCAACGCAGCGCTGGCACCGAGCACGTCGCTGTTGACAATGCTACCGTCCCGCTCCATTACTACTGCAGTACCAGTGTGGTCCCGCACGGTCGTCCAGATAACGGCATCGCTACCATAGCCTGGCATACGGCGCTGTATGCTGGCGCGCATACCCGCGAGAAAATCGTCGTCGACGATAATGACATTCGCGCTCGCCCAGCTTGCTCGCGGCAAGCCTAGTTGGACGATTTCCGCCTCTTGTGTTGCCAAGCTCCCCATCGCTGTGAAGTCGTTAGCTTTAACGGCCCGTGCACTGCCCAACGCTGTGCGGAGATCGCCAAGCGCACTGCCTCGTACGTCCGCCCGTAAATCATAGCCAGCGACGGGTGGCTCACTTCCTACATACGCTCCGACAGCGACGTGAATGAGCGTAGTTGACATAACCATTGTCAAGATCACCATGCCAAACATGATCACCGTTAAACCGGCGCGCCAGCGCTGATACCCGAGATAACCAGCTGCAGGACGGACGACGGCCCGCAGCCTGGGTAGGGCCGTGAGTGCGTAATCGAAGATCAACAGGACGGGTCCCATACTCCGGATCGCGGTCCATACCGTGGCGACGATCAGGACGATCCCGGCGAGCGCGATGGTCACCCCGGCACCATTCACCCCGGCTTTTGTTCCCGCAAGTTGAGTCAGGGCTGTGAGCCAAATGATGATATTGGTGAGGCCGGCCACTGTTGCTAAGGTGCCCTGGAGATCGCGCCCACCAAGAAAGGTACGCCCGCGGAGGATGCCGCTCAAGCAGCAAGTAAGGCCGCCCACCAGCAGCGCCAGTGTCGTCGGCATGGCCAGCGGGGAGCGCACGCTATACCCGTCAGCCGGTGCATGCCATCTATACCAGACTAGAAGCGCCACGACCAGCATCAAGGCACCCGCGCCGATCATTACCCGTTTGCTCAAACTGCCGCTCTCGCCGCGTACTCCCGCCATAAGCTCCGTAGCGCTGACACGCCAGGCTGCGCCAACCATCATTGCAAAGGTTAGCAAAATTCCGGCGCTGATCGTCAGCAGCAAGCTAGCCGGCGCGAGATGCGGCTCGAGCTGTACGCCGAAGGGCGCAAGTGTTTGCCCAAGGGCGCGGACAAGTAGATAGCTGCTGCCGGCGCTCAAGAGTGTGCCTAGCAGTGCACCACAAAGGTCATAGACGACACCCTCAAGCAGAAACATGATCATGATCTGGTGACGGCGCATGCCAAGCGCCCGCATCGTTGCCAACTCCACGCTCCGGTCGGCGGCTAGGAGTGCAAAGATCAGAAAGATTAGGAGAATCGCGGCAGCAATCGAGAAGATGCCGAGCACAAGGAAGATCGCCGTGATGACTGCCCCATATTCGCTGGCTTGGTCCAGCGCCATTTGTTTGATATCAAGCACCGATAACGTTGCCACACGTTGCAAGGCGCTGAAGGCAGTGCTCCGGTCGTCGGCGTTGGGCAACATACGACCCAGTCCAAACAGTCGCTGCCGTAGGCGGGGTTCAGAGATCAGGCTAATGAAGCCGTCGCTCAGCTTTGGCTGTGCGGCTGCGTTGCGCAAAGCGTCAAGTTGCAGTCGCGTAGCGGTGTCCACAATGCCCTCGCCGACCAATATA
This sequence comes from Chloroflexales bacterium, assembly GCA_038223355.1. GTDB lineage: Bacteria > Chloroflexota > Chloroflexia > Chloroflexales > Kallotenuaceae > JACDGP01. The sequence continues at coordinate 8,662 of JBBRHB010000079.1, read as the reverse complement.
TCTCGCTGCACATCCGGCCTGTTCAGCAGCGCATGCAGTTGCTGAGCAGCTGTAGTATCCACCAGCAGCTTCCTGAGCTCAACGGTGACTGCGGCCGACAAAGCGACGCTATCCGCTCCCCCCTGATTCACAACCAGTAACTGGTTAATCTGACCAGGATGCTGACTCACCTGCTGATAGTGCGCGAGTGGGACGAGCAGTAGCGGCTCTTCGCCGCCTAGACCGCCGTTCTTGACCACCCGCGCAACGTGTACCGTCCAGCTTGTATCGTTGCGTAGGAGGTCGAGTGTCGCGCCGGCCGGCGCACCCACCGCCTCACTAGCCGCCGCATTAAGAACGACCTCATCCTCGGCCAGCGTTGCCAGGCTCACCGGCGTTCCATCAGCCGCACGTAGCGACCCGAACGCCGCTGGATAGTCCGCGGCAAGCGCCAACAATGTGACGTTCGATTGCAATTGCTGGTTGCCACTCTGTACCACCGTGACTTGCGCAATAATTGCCGGCGCGATGCCCGCGATCACAGAGCTAGTATGAACAGCGAGGGCGACACGATCACCCTCAGGCTGGGCAAAAAAGTCGGGGTTGGCGACAGCAAGTGCACCTAAACCCGGTTGCGTTAGTGCCTGTAGTTGCTGCCCGAGCCGGACACGACGCGGAGTGCGCGCGACAACCTCATCAACACTCCCCAGACTGCCGGTGATCACACCCCGCAGAGTATGCGTAATTGTGTCCCCCGTGCCAAAGGCCGTGCCGATCACAGTGGTCGAAAGCATCAGCCCGCCGGCGATCAGTGCTGCTCGTAATCTACGCCGGCCGATATTGCGGAGGCCTAGTTGGCGCAGAATTGGTGCGCGCCAAGCCACTACTAAACAACCGAGCAGCAGCAGCGCCGTCGTGAGCCCCAGCACCAAGGTAACCATATTAACCGGCCAGTTGAAAAACTGCATCGCTAGCCCGCTGTTCGCAAATCGCTGGCAACTGTGCCATCAGCCACGATCACGCCATCGCGCATCCGAATCAGGCGTTGGGCATTGGTCGCGACATCGACCGCATGGGTCACAATCACGAACGTCTGCCGGTGTTCTTGATTAAGCTGGCGCATCAAGGCCATGATCGCCGCCGCAGAGTCACTATCAAGGTTGCCCGTCGGTTCGTCAGCCCACACGATGGCCGGTTGGTTGACCAGCGCGCGGGCAATAGCCACCCGCTGCTGCTGGCCACCGGAAAGCGCCGCCGGCTTGTGGTACATGCGATCCTGCATCCCGACCGCCGCCAGCATTTCCTGTGCACGAGCGCGTGTCTCGGCGCCGCCTCGGCCGCTAATCAATAATGGCATCTCAACATTTTCAAGTGCGTTGAGCGTCGGCAGCAAGTTGAAAGATTGGAAGATAAAGCCCGTTACTTGGGCACGCAGGCGCGCCCGCTGGTCGTCGGAAAGTTTACGCAGTGCTCTGCCGGCCAGCAGCACCTCCCCCCCGAAGTCACCTTCTAGGCCGGCCAGACAGTTTAGCAGCGTGGTCTTGCCACAGCCCGACGGCCCCATGATCGCCACCAGTTCACCACGGTCAATCCGCAGATCGATGCCACGTAACGCCTCGACGGTCACCATGCCCTGACGATACTGCTTCGTTAATCCGCGTGCCTCCACGGCTGTCTCTACAGAGCCATCCCGCGCAGCAACCACTTGTCTATTGAACATTCGGCGCAGCATGGCCCTCCAGAGCGCTAAGGACAAGCTCTGCAATGCGTGCATAGCCGGCGCTTGATGGGTGAAAGCCGTCGCTACTGAGATAGCCGGGGTGAGCGAGCAAATCCTGACCATGACCGTACAAATCAACCAGCACTGCGCCGTGCTTTTGGGCCGCAGTTGCAATCACCGTATTCCACGCTCGTACTGTTCCGTCAAGCAGCGCTGGAGCGACACTGCGAAAAGCTGGCACCGGGCGTAGATCGGGGATATTGAGGACGATGACGATAGGCATGTCAGTGCTCGCTTGGGCGGTGGAGTTGTGACTCCAATGCGCCAGCATTTCATCTAGCTGCGCTGTAAAGATCGGAAGCGTTACGCCGTCCCGTAGGTCGTTGATGCCGGGCCAGATACTGACCCAGTGTGGGTGCGCATCAAGGGCCGGCGGCACTTCCTCGGCCAGCACATCACTTAATGTCGCACCGCTGATACCAACATTCAGCAGGGAGTTGCTGGGCGGCAGCTTGGCATATACGCGCGGCACCCAACCCTCTTCGGCAGGATGGTCTGCTCCCACCCCAACTGCATCTGAAGCTCCAAGAGCCGCGTACACCGGAGGTACTGGTTGGAATCGTGCGGTATGCTGCTCCCACCAAATTCCGCTACCTACCAACGCTACGATCGCCAGTGCGGCCCAGAGTTTGCCGAGCGTAAAGCTCACGAAAGTAGCATTCTGCGCATGTGCGGTGCCGGGAGCAGAGCATGTGCCAGCATGGGCGCTACGCGCGCTCCGTGATCCAGTGTATTGTCTCAGTAGCTAGCCGGTCCAGTGCCTGGACGGCCAGTTGCATATGCTCCTCCGTTGTGTCCTCTTCCTTCGCATGTGACAGACCACGTAAACTCTGCACAAACAGCATAACTGTCGGAATGCCAGCGCGGCTAACTTCGGCCGCGTCGTGGAGTGGACCGCTTGGCAGCCGGTGGACAGTACCAGAGGTCGCACGGACCGCCGCGTCGGCCAACTCGATTAGCTCAGGATTAAACAGGATTGGCTCGATTTGCCAGATGCGCTGCCACGATACCTCAACCTGCTCATCCTGCGCGAAGCGCTCGCTGGCCTCTTTGGCCTCGGCCAGCATAGCTGCCAGAGCATCGGCATGCAGATGGCGCTGATCGAGCGTCATGTCGCATTCTCCGACCACCGCTGTGACGATGCCGGGCTTGGTGACGACGCTGCCGACGGTGCAGACGCCACCATGGCGCTTCGCGATCTCGCGGATCTCCAGTCCGAGTTTGGCTGCCGCCCCAAAGGCATCTCGCCGTCGATCCATTGGTGTCGACCCAGCATGCGCCGACTGGCCTGTGAAGCGAATGGCATGGCGCTCAACGCCATAGGTGCCGAGCACGACCCCAAGCGGCAACCCCAGACTCTCCAAGACGGGTCCCTGCTCGATATGCAATTCGAGGTAGGCGGCAGCGTTATGCAATTGTGCGCCGGCTTCGCCTGCACGATCGATCTCAACGCCATGGTCTGCGAGCACTTGGGGCAGTGCTAGCCCGTCGCGGTCGGTCAAGCTACGTACGGCGTCGGAATTTAAGGTACCGGCGGCGGCGCTTGAGCCAAACAAACTACGCCCGAAGCGCGCGCCTTCCTCATCCGCCCAATCGACCAGTCGCACCGTGACCGGCGGCGTGCCTGCCCCGGCGATGCGGCGCAGCACTTCCAGTCCTGCCACTACGTTCAAAGCCCCGTCGAGCCAGCCACCATTGGGAACCGAGTCGATGTGTCCGCCGATCAATAATGTCCGCTCTGACGTGCCTCGTAACGTCGCCCACTGATTGCCTGCCTCGTCAACCATAACCTCGACCGGCAAGGTCGCAAGCTTATCGCGCATCCAGCCGCGTGCCCGTATCCAAGTGTCCGTCCAGCAGACGCGCTGCGCGCCGTTAGCATCGCCCGTGAGGGCCCGCAACTCCTTCAATTCGGCAATCGTGCGTTGGGGTTGTAGCGCCGTAGTGATAGCCTCGTTCGCCATAACACTCTCCCGGGGTACAGCAGACAGGCTGTGATTATAGCATTCCTACGCACAGCGCAATTCACAGCTTTGGAGCATTGCCCGAACAGGCTTCGTGGAGTAGGATAGCGCCTGAGGCACTTCAGCCCTCGACCTAGCAGGAGCTAAGGGTGTGGCAAAGTTTCGTTTATTTTACGTAATCACGGCCAAAATTCGCCGTGGCAAAGCGGCCGACGCAGTTCAATGGTGGCATGAGCGTGGCAAGCAAATGAACGAGGCGGCGCCCGGGGTCAAATCCGTGGCGGCGTATATTACACAGTTCGCCCTTGGTCCGAGTGACTATCAGATCGAGATCTGGATGGAGATCGAGAACTACGCTGCTTTCGACCGTGTTGACCAAGCGATGGTTGCCCATCCGGAACAATGGATCCCGTTGGCCGAGTCCGAGGAGTTGCTGGAGTGGGGTCACGGTCGGATCGTCGGCGATTGGCCCCAATCGGGCTTCTTTGGCGGACAATAGGGGCGCGGTGATATGCAATAGCGGACCGGCCACCGGCCGGTCCGCTATCCTGATCTTTAGCCGGTATACACGTACAACTGCACATTCTGACCGGGGCCACCACGGTTTGACGTCGTGGTGGTCGTCGTCGTGCTCGTGCCTTGCCATGCAGATTGTGGCACCAGCGTTGCATGCTGCTTAATCCATTGCCTCAGCATGCTGTGGGCATTGCCTGGACCCCCAGCACCGCCCTGGTTCGTTGTGGTAGTGGCCGTGCTGTCGGTTGTCGTGCTGCTCGAAGTCGTTTGGGCCGCCGGTGGGCCACCCATGCCACCACTATCGAGCAAGAAATAGCGGACTGTGTTGTTTTTGACAAGCTGCGCTGGCTGCGCCGTGGTCAAAATCTGGTCGCTGCCCGAAAAGCCGCCCAGCGCCATCACAGGCTGGTCGGTGGCCAGGATAATGGACTCGGCTGTGCCTGCATTGACGGTGGCGACGAGGTTGGTCGTGCTGCCCTGGTGTGCTTGAAGGTAGCTGATCAAGGCTGTATTGCTCTTGAGCCCCTCACCGGGGCCTCCCGCTGCATTTTGGGCTTGGCTCTGCGTAGTGGTGTGCATGGTCTTAGCTGTTGTGGTGATCGTCGTGCTGCTGCTGCTAGCCGTAGCTGTAGTGCCTTGTGGCAGCATGCCGGGCCAACCGTTGTTACAAAAGGCACTCTGTGGACCGGCAGAAGGCATCCCGCCACTCCCAACTTTCAACAGCGTCGAGGCTGACCATAAACCCGGGCTCACCAACAAAGCGAGGAGACCGAGCGTCGCGGCAGCCCGCGTCCAGGTGCGCTGTGTCTGATGGCGTAGGAGCGCGAATAACAGGAATGCAACGGCTACCATACAACTGCCCACGACAATGGGTGCCAGCACGTTGCGATAGGCGGTATACGACCACAGCAGGTAGACTTCGTAGGCCGTCGTCGCCACCAATGCCAACGGCAGGAGTGCGACGCGCCAGCCACGCTGTTGGTAGAGTTCCCACAAGGCTACCATGCCTATGCCTGCTAAGGCTGCTATGGCAGGACCGATCACCGTCAGATAATATGAGTGGAAAATACCCTGCGCGAAGCTAAAGACGATCATGTGCGTCAGCAGCCAGCCGGTCCAGAGCACAAGGCTCTGCTGCTTGCGTGTCAGCGGCAGGCGGAGCTTGCGCTCCCAAGCGGCGACCAGCCCAAAGCCGACCAATGGTAACAACCAGGCGAACTGAGCACCGACCTGCGCCTTGACGAGCCGCAGGATGCCGGGGTTGCCGGTGCCAAACATGTTGCCCCCGCCGCCCTGCCGTCCCTAGTTAGCTGCGGTCGTGGCGGTCGTCAGCGCAGTGGCCGTTTTGGTAACCTTCGTGGTGGCAGTTGTGGTTTTGCCAAAGGCCTCGCCGAAGATGCGGCCCATGGCCGCCGCGAGATGCAGGAGCTTGCGCCGCCAGGAGCCCGCTGTGCCCAGTAGGTAGGTCAGTCCTAGGGCCGGAACCACGATCAGGGCCTGCATCATCTTGAAGTTGAAGCCGAGGCCGACCAGCGCGCCGGTGAGCAGGGCGTAGCGTAGACGACCGGTCTCGCTTGCTTTGAAGGTGGTCCAGGCGGCCAGCAGGAGGGTCAGGACCATTAGTGGGTCGGGATTGTGGTCACGATTGATGGCGGTGGTAATCGGCATCACGGCGAGCACGAGCGCGGCAACGAGGCCGGAAGTGCGGCCCCAGGAGCGTGCGACCAGATGGTAGATTAGCCCAACGGCGGCGATGCCGGCGAGCGCCTGTGGCAGGATCAGACTGAGGCCGTTGAAGCCGAAGGGCCAGCCACTGGCGGTCTGGATCCACAGTGCCAACGGGGGCTTATCGACGGCGACAAAGGCGCCGGGGTCAAAAGAGGCGAAGAAGAAATTATGCCAGGAAGAAAGCATGCTCTTGGCGGCCGCAGCATAGTAGCTGTTGCCATAGCCGTTCTTGCTCAAGAAGAGCAGGTTGAGGGCGACGGCGAGCAGCAGGACGGCGCCGAGGCCGAGTTGGTGCCACCGACCAGCGGAGGGAGCGTGTCCGCACCTGGGGGCGGGTTGCGAGTGACGATTGAAGCGTTGCCATAATCATTCCTTGCTGTATTGTCTTGAATGACACCAGGCCCGGTGGCTGCCGTCCAGAGTGCCTCACAGGGCTGCCTAGTTTTTTGTACAAAGGGAACGATAGCGGAGCGATGTTTAGAAGCTGTGAGGATGCGATGTGGATGGTATAGCGACTTGCAGCACTACACACAAATACCCGAGGCACGCCCCGCAGCATGCCTCGGGTGTTCGAAAGGATGGAACCTATAGTAAGGTAGGTTACCGTATCAAACTGAGAGAAGAGTAAGTAGGGCATAAGAAAAACCAGGGCCACGGTTTCCCCCTCCGCGGCCCTGGTGCCCAAAGGGAACAGGAGCATCCTCTTTATACTCTTCTTCCCTGAGAATCGACTGTGAGTAGTATAAGAATGTGGAGACGCTCTTAGCAGCTACTGGAACGGCTGGGCGCGGACCTTTACCCGACGGCGGGTGACGCTAGCATATAGCCTGTGCCCCGAACCGTGAGAATATAGCGAGGGTTCGATGGATCGGGCTCGATTTTTTGGCGCAAGTGGTACATATGTGGCTTGATCAGCTCGGATGCCTCGACCGCCTGGGTTGTATAGCCCTGGGCGCATTGCACAATCTGCCCATATGTCATCACCAGACCTACCTGTTGTGCCAAGCATACCAGGATGCGGAACTCTGTCGGCGTTAGCGGCAGCGTTTGGTCGCCTCGCCGCACCGTCTGGTTCCACGTTGAGATCTGCAAATCTCCGACCTCCAGCCATTTCTCGGCGGGTGCCGGCCGTTGCTCTGCGGCACCCAGGTCGGTGACGACTCCTTGCAACGCGTTCATCACCCGTTGCTTGCGGCGCTCTTCGGTCTGCTCTTGCAGTGCTGCCGCAACACGCGCCAGCACATCCTGCGGACTAGAGGTTTTGAGCAGATAATCAAAGACGCCCACATGGATGCCCTCCAGTGCGCTATCCAGCGAACCATGGCCTGTTAGGATAATGATCGCTGCATCCGGCTGCGTTTCCCGCGCTCGCTTGGCGACCTCAATTCCACTGAGGCCGGGCATCTTCAGATCAAGCAGCAGCAGATCGAAAGGTCGTTGATGGACGAGTGCCAAGGCGGCCTCACCGTTTTCGACCGCCGTGACCGCATAGCCTCGTCGTTGCAAGATCGCACTCATTGTTAGCCGAATCGGCTCTTCGTCATCCGCCATCAGAATCTGGGCGGGGGGATGCTCCATGCTATCTCCTCCTGCATGTACTATTAGCCATGTCCGCCGTAGGGGAGCACAACCCGGAACGTTGTTCCTTCTCCAACCACGCTTTCGACCTCAATTTGTCCGCCGTGCTGGGTCACAATATGAGCACTGATCGAAAGACCTAGCCCCGTCCCATTCGGCTTATTCGTGAAAAACGGCTCAAACAAACGCTCGCGAATGTCTTCTGGAATTCCGGTTCCGGTATCCTGAATCTCGATTAGGGCGACGGTCGGTCCGGCCTCCGTCCTCACGGTTAGCCTACCACCCTCGGGCATGGCGTCGATCGCATTTAAGACCAGATTCAAAAAGACTTGGCGCAACTGATCGGCATTCCCTATGACCGACGGTAGGTCGTGTGCCGGCACAAAGACCATCTCCATGCCACCTTGACGCACATTAAGCCCCGCCAAGGCTAGCGTGCCTTCTAACAACTGGTTGATGTCGCATGGACCAACCTCACCACGCGTCGGGCGATAAAAATCGCGCATCCGCTCAATGATCTTGGCAATGCGTGCCAGCTGCTCGCTCGCCATTGTAAGATAAGGTGATGAACGGAACCCCTCCGGTAGATCCTCCTCCACCAGAAACAGGGCATTACGCGCCGCATACAGCGGATTATTGATTTCGTGGGCGAGCGAGGCTGCCAGCTGTCCAACCGCCGCCAGCCGAGCCGCTTGCAGCATTCCTGATTCGGCTTCGCTGAGGCGCTCTTCCATCAAGTGCTGTTGTGCCTCTAAGCTGGCCAATTGAGTCGACAGACTGGCCGTTGTGCGGCGGCGTTGTTCCTCAAGGACGGCCGACGCCGTTAGGTTCGCGATACCTTCCAAGGTCGTTTGCTCTTCCTCCGCGAACGGACTCTCACCGATTTCACGCAACAACAGCAAGACGCCGATCGCCCGTTGTTGGACCACGAGCGGTACTGCGACCACGCCACTTGGTGGCGCGTCCAGGGCTTCTGCTTGCAGCACGCGCTCCGGGGTATTGCGACCACCCAGTGCCAAGACCTGTGCTTTCCATTCTGCTGCTGAACTGGTGCGCTGGGTTTGTTGCGAGGTTAAGGCCAAGCCGAGCAAACCAACGTCGCTGCGTATTCTGATCT
>JBBRHB010000078.1:0-12277 GCA_038223355.1 Chloroflexales bacterium | reverse complement strand
CATAATAGGCGGTACTATCGGCCACACCATAAACCGACACGCTATTGCCCTGCTTCTGCGCCAAGTGCTCGGCCGCCGCCTGCACATCTTGCCAGCTCCAATCCTGCTTGGGCGCAGCAAGTCCGCGTGCACTCCACATCGCTTTGTTATAAGCCAGCAGCCAGACGTTGATGCTACTTGGCACTCCCCACACGCCGCCGTTGGCCGTTATACTCGGCAATGCCGGCGGATAGAAATCGTCGGGCGCGAAGCTGGCGTCGGCATCCATCAGCGGCTTAAGATCATGCACCAGTCCCAGCCCCAGCGCTGCTTGGTCTACGTACGTGGAAGCGGTGTCTGCCCGCCCTACAATCCCCCGCAGCCGCGCGGTCCGAGCCGCTACTTCTGACTGGCCGGAACCACTTCGGAACAAATCATCCAGCGCCACGAATTGGATATGGATGGCGGGATTGCGCTGGTTAAAGCTATCGATCAGGGGCTGATAACTCTGGCGGTCGGCATCGAACGCCCCAAAGCTAACGGTGACGACATTGCCGTCGGTCGCCGCTGGCCCGGATTGGGCTGCCGTGGTTGGCAACGTGTCGCTACCTATGGCTTGAGGTATGCTCGTTGCCGTACCACCGGCGTTTTGCTGTGCTAGCTCGGTCGAAGCCACCGGTGGCACGCTGGCACCGAAGCCGCAGCTGCTTAACAGCAATGCGATAGCGATCATTGCCATGCTCGTCTGGCGGCGTGAAGAGATTCCCGAGGATCGGCGCATAGAAGCTCCTTTGGCAAGAGTTTGTGGGAGTGCGGCCGGACCGGATGCGGCTCGTATCTAGGGCAGCTTGTAGCGGATGTTAGGCCATTGCTCTTGCGTCAGGAGCGCGGCACCGCTCGCTCCCGAGGGCGCGCGCAGCACAGCTTCGAGTTGCACCGTCCCACTGCCAAAGAGTTGGCGCGCATAGCCTGCATCCATCGTGAAGTGCACCGTCGCATGTTGCTCCTCCGCGCGGACCGGCACCGCCCAGCTAAAATAGCGCAGCGCGCCGCCTCGTTGACCGGCCACGCGAACACTAAGCAGCGCTTGTGGCACCGAGACCAACTGATAGCCGAACTGCACCTCGAACGGCACGTTGCCCGTGAGTACCGTGCCGGGGGCCGGCGTGATCGCCTCGATTCGGAGCGTATCCGCGCCCGTAATCACCACTGCACTACGATCTGAGCTGGCTGCCGGCGTACTGGGCGTGCTGCGTAGCCGCTGCCCTAGGATGCCCACGCTCACAATCAACACCATGAGTGCCCCACCCAGTGCAGCCATGACCGCCACTTCGCCGCCGCGCCGCAACGCACGGCCTGCAGTCAGCCATGGCCGGCGCAGGCGTCGCTGCTCAATGGCGCGATGGCTCTCAATCTGACCGCGTACCGGCTGGCGCTCCAGATGCTCATACAGCAGCTTATTGACACGCCGGATCCGCTCCAGTTCGTGCCGGCACTCTGGGCAGGTCGAGAGATGCGCCGCAACCACGGCGCGCTCGTGCGCCGGCAGCTTTGCCCGCGCATACAGCGTCAGCACATCTCGGATATCTGTGCACAGCATGCTATTCTTCCCCATCACTGGTAGCGGCCGTATACGCCGTTCGAAAGCGTCGTCGTGCCCGCACCAAAATGGTCCGCACCGCCTGCTCACTTTTGCCGACGGCCAGAGCGATCTCGGCGCACGATAATCCGGCCCACACATCCAGCAGCAAACAGGTTTTGTAATCGGCTGGCAACTCATCGAGCGCCTGTGCGACCAAGCTGCGCTCGATGACCTGATCTTCCGGCCCCGGGCGACCACCGGTAAACAGTTCAAGCGAGAACCAACCGATCAACCTGCCGCGTCGCTCATGTTTGCGCACCACATTGGTGGCGATACGGAACAGCCAAGCTGACACATTGGATTCGTCGGCCAGCCGGTGCAGCGCGCCATAGGCTTGCACAAACGTATCTTGCGTCAAGTCGGCTGCGACCTGTGGATTGTCAACCAGTCCGAGCACATAGCGGTAGATCCGGCCATGATACTGGTCCACGAGCGCGTGCATCGCCGCCTCAGAGCGATCTCTGAGGCGGGGCACCGCCAGCTCATCGAGCAACATAGGAGCGATCCTCTGTATACATCAGTCTGGCCTGCTCCTGCGCTGGCCTCCCACGTTGCCTCAGGACCTCGCTGCTCGCTCGTGTCACCCTGCCCCCTAATGTATTGCGTTGGCTGCGGTGCTGATCCTTCTACATACTATAATCCCCGAACCATGCCAAATGTGGCACTGCTGATTGCTGCCGCTCTGCTGCTATTCTTGGCGGCTAACGAGCGTGCCTGATTAAGCTAGTTGGGGAAGTTAGAGGAACCGATCGGCGAGGCCGTATTAGTCTTTGGGGGCAGGTAATCCGGTACTTGGGCATGGTAGGTAAACCGTGAAGGTACTGCCCTGCTCGTCCGTGCTGCAGACCTCCACCCGGCCCCCGTGTGCGCTCACAATCTCGTTGACGATATATAAGCCAATGCCGAAACCACTACTCTGCGGCACGTGGCCTCTCGACACCTGATAGAAGCGCTCAAAAATATGCGGCAGGGCCGCTGCCGGGATGCCAATTCCATAGTCCCGCACAATCAGGCAAGCCTGCTCGCCACGGCGTTCGACGCTAACCTCAATTGGCTTGTTGCCCGGGCTATATCTAATGGCGTTCTGGAGCAAATTGTAGATCACCTGCTCCAGCCGCAGTTCGTCGCCCTCGATCATCAACGGCTCATCCGTACAACGAACCGCAAGCGAGCCCTTTTGGAGCGTCGCCTGACTTTCTGCAACCAGTTGCCGTACCAGAGCGCACAGATCCACCGGCCGCCGCTCGAGCACTAATTGACTCGTCTGCAAGCGCGACAGATCAAGCAACATCACGACCAGCCGGTGCAGCCGTATACCTTGCTCGGCGATCGTCCGCAGCATGCGCTGTTCTCGCTCAGGAGCTGGCGGCACCCGTGCGGGTTGCCGTTGCAGCAACTGTGTAAAGCCGAGTAGATTCGTGATCGGCGTTTTAAGTTCATGTGCCGCACGGCGTAGAAATTCATCGCGTAGCGTCACCGCGTCCTGTGCCTGCTGGTAGAGCCGTGCGTTCTCCTCCGCCTGCTGGCGTTGCCGGACGTTCTCGGCCTGATCGGCCAACAACGTCCTCTCTACCAGCACTAATGGGACGGTCAGCAGCGGCACGGCCCAAAATGTGTTTCGCGCCAGCAGCACGCCCACGATGCCCGTGACGAGGAGTGCTGCATATGCCAGCGGGTGGCTCGTGATCAGCCGCCAGAACGTCTTACTAAGACCGCTGCCCTGTCCCGCTAACACGATCGCCGTCGCGACTAGCCACGCATTCGACAGGTGCAAGCTTTCTGCCGCTACGAATAATGCCATTGGCTCACCAAACGCTCCCAGCCCGCTGCCCGCAATGAAGCGGTACAGCACGGCCGCCACCAGCGTCGACAGGATGCCCTGCGCGGTATTAAATACGAGGTCGGTACGATTCGTCCGGTGGGAGCTCAAGAGGTACAGGTAGCCTACCAAAACTCCGGCACCTGCTGCGATCAGTGCTGAGGCCGGACCAAGCAGGACCGCAGCCATCAGTTGCGGAGCAATCCGGAGCGAAAGGTTGACGTGTGCCCGTAACTTGACGGGGCGCGCGGTGGCCAGTGCGATCAGCAGTGTAACGCCGCCCAATAACGAGCGATTAATGCCGCCTGCCTGCCCTGTCGCCAGTCCCAGCATGCTACCAATCACCAGCACAACGCTCAGTCCGACCAGACCCGCAAGGTATAGGCGCACCGAACCGGGTGGTACTGGCCGGCTCTTAATCATGGGCCTATTTGAATGGTGGCGCTCAATGGCGTCCCGACATAACCGTTCACCGTAGTCACCTTGAGCCTCAGCGGATCCGTGATAACCAGGCGCACCGGTACACTTTGATCGCTTCCAGGTACCAACCCCGCGAAGGTGAGCGGATAGCCGCTCCCCGCCGGATTGGCCGGGCTTGACACAAACACAGTCTGTAATTGAAATCCAGGCATGGGCACCTTAAGCGTTTCGTGGTAGGTAACATTGAGTGGCACGGTGACTGTCAGCGTGGCCGCGCTGCTCAACGGCAGCGCTGACATTGGCACCATGAGTTGCACGTCAACTGGTTGATCCTTCACCAAACCACCTTGGCGGAAGGTAAACACAGGATCACTTGAGCACCAGTCATAGGCTGCTGTCGGTTGTGCCGTGAATCCAACCAGTACGCCCACGAGTCCTAAAATGCTCAACATGTGGAGCGCCGTGCCCCACGACCAAGCTACCGCTGTACGCAAGGTTGTCATCGGCTCTGCTCCTGGAGACGAGAGAATGATGAACCAAAATGCACAGAGCGTGCCACGACACCCCTCTGTTGTTACAGTCCCTAGCGCTATTGTATAGTCCATTTGGCAGAGCGCGCCACGAAAAAAAGGCGGGTTCCTGGCAAACGTCTGGTTCCCCTTCACCCGGTACCGCAGTCAACCCCTCACACCCTATTTTGCACATGCAAAAGGCAAGTGCTCTCACACTTGCCTTTCTTGTTGCCGGGATGGGATAAACGGGAATGTTCTAGGCGGCACCCAGCCTATCTTCGAACTTAATCGCGCCATGCCGCAGGGCAAAGAGGACGGCTTTCAGTTTCGTGTCAACGCCCAACTTTGTCCGTACGTGCAGGACGTGTTTGCGCGCGGTATCGGTATCGATCTCCAACCGCTCGGCGATCTCGGGATCACTCAACCCCTCACTCATCGCTTTGAGCACTTGCACTTCGCGACGCGTCAAACTCTCGAGCGCCTTCTGAGCAACACGGTCACGCCGTCGGGCTTCAAGCGCTACCTTGCGCATTGCCGCGGCCTCGTCGGACGACATCAAGCGGTGGCCGCTCGCGATCTGCCGGATCGCCTGCAGCACCTTGCTATACGATACCGACCGGTGTAAAACGGCCGCTGCCCCCGCTTCAATAGCATACGCGTGGCGGTAAAGATCCGTCGTGCCCGTCAGGACTAGCACTTTCAGCTTGGGGTGAGCCAAGCGCATGGCGCGGATCAAATCCACACCATCGCTATCCGGTAGCTCAATGTCGATCAGCACCAGATCGACCTCTGCCAAGGCCGCTAGGCGCAGCGCTTCGGCCGGTGAACCGACGTCGCCCGCGACCTCCAAATCCGGCTGCAGTGCCAGCGCGAAGGCGAGCGGCTGGCGGATCGACGCATAGCTATCAACCAGGAGTATACGCCTCATTCCTGCTCCTTTCGGCTGCGCGTGTTTCCCGCGCGACGCGTTCTCACAAGGGGGCTTGCAAACATCACTCCTCCTAATCCTTTGCCAGCAACTCGAGCAACGTGCCACGCGTTGCTTCATCAAGAGGGATATAAAGTACGATCCGTAGGCCGGGTACATCGAGCGCGTCATACACCATCTGCTTGAATACCAGCCGTCCTACCTGCGGGTGATTGAACGCTTTGTCGATCTCGGCCTGACTTCCGACATCATGCTGCTCCCACCACGTCGCGAACTCCGGACTGCGTGCCAACAGCCGTTCGATGAGTTCGTCGAAGCGTGGGTCGTCCCAGTACTGGCCATAGTCGGCCCGCAGTTGCCGCACGGCCCGTTGTGCATGCTTAGCCCAGTCCACAACAAAGAGCCGGCTAAACGGTTCCGCGAACAGCGTAAAGGCGATATTCCGCTGCTCAAACGAACGCATGCCAAAGTCACCGAAGAGTGCACACGCCGCACGGTTCCAGGCCAGCGTATCCATGCGGTGGTTCACCAGGTATGCCGGGTGGGGATGCAGACTGTCAAGCACCAGCTGTTGTGCCGCCGGTACATCGTCGTCTGGTGGCGACGGTGCAATAACCAGCCCCGTCGCCAGCTTAACGGCATAGCGCCGCTCATGATCATTAAGCTGCAACGCATCCATAAGTGACACCAACGTTGCGCGCGCGATCTGGACGCGACCCTGCTCGAAATCCTTATAGTATTCGGTACTGATCCCCACCCGATACGCCACCTCGTCACGCGTCAGGCCGTTGTACAAGCGCCGCCGTCGCGCGCCCCGCTCACGTTCGTGTGGCGAGGTACGCAGCCGGCAGTTCCGAAAGAACGTGCCCAACTCTTTCCTGCGACGCGTGTCATTGAGCAGATCGCTTACGCTCATAACTTCCTTCGGTACTATGTATTTCGGACGTCAAGCACGCACGCCAGGAGGAAACGTCCAATGGGCAAGTACGAGGCACACAGCTCGCGAGTATAACAAGTATAGACAATACTGCCGGGAGGAACTAGGGGCAGGTTTTCTCCCCCCCTAAGATCTAGTCATGATGCCTAGACCAATATGTACGATACTTTATTCAGCATTCTCTGTCTACGCCGCAATCCGTATCACTTCTGTATCACTTGGGTATGAGTTCTTCGGTCAAGCTTGTTGCATGCGCCTTTCGTTCCGCCGCGCGTGTTAGCGGATGCTGCTCGCCCAGCCGCTCTTCGAAGATGCGCAATGCCTCCACAAAATGCCGTTGCGCTGCCTCGCGCTCACCCCGCTCCGCCAATAGCAGCCCCAGCGTATACAGACTCGTGCCCATATCCGGATGCGTCGCTCCCAACTTCTCGCCCGCAATCACGCGCGCTTGGTCAGCCAGCGCCAACGCCCGCTCAGGCTGGCCCTGGCCGGCACACACCAAAGCCAGCTCGTTGAGCGTCGGCACCGCCTCGGCGTAGTCTGCTCCACCCTGGTAGTTCCACGCCTCAAGTGCCAGCGTCAAGCTCTCGGCCGCCCCCGCGTAATCACCCATCGTTCGTAGCAGCGTGCCATACGCCGTGAGCGTAAAGGCCGTATCGCGATGCAGCCGGCCCACCGAAGCCAGCAAACTCGCCCGTGCCTGTTCCAAATAACGTTGTGCACCGCCGATATCACCCTGCGCCTGCAGCACGCGGCCCATATTACTCCAGCTATCAGCAACATCATGGTGCGCTTCGCCCAGCAGAGCCAGGCGCATGCTCAGCGCTTCGGTATGGCAGGCCCAGGCCGCGCTATAATCAGCCTGCAGGTAATGCGTCTCGCCCAGGATACTAATCGTCGTGGCCGTCGACAGATGCGCGCGCGGCAGCAACTGGCGGCGGATACACAGCGCCAGCTGAAGATAGCGCCGTGCCCGCGTATAGCGCCCCTGGCGTAAAAACAAATAGCCCAGATTGTTAATGAGCCGCGATGTATACACGTGGCCAATCCCTTTGGTCTTCCGCAGAAAGGCCAGTGCCGTTTCAAAATGCTGCTGTGCTCCGGCATAGTCGCCCTGCAGCATTAGCAGGTAGCCCAGGTTGTTATGCGCTGCATCGGTAAACTCATGCTCTGGCCCGAGCAACTGCTCCCACGTAGCCAGTGCCTGCTCAAAGGCCGGTCGTGCCGGCGCCAAGCGGCTCTGCAGCTGAAAGGTCAGTCCCAGCACCGTCAGGCAGCCTGCGAGCGTAACCGGATCATAGTCGAGCAGCGCCCTGCCCATGGCCAGTGCCACCTCAAGCTCGGCCTCGGCGGCCGGATACTCGCCATGTAGCCACAGAAAATGACCCAGCACGCGATGCAGATCGGTCGCCCGCGCGTCCTGCCGCTCGCCCGCTTTCGCCAGCATAAAGCGGAGATGACTATACAGTGCTTGCCCCTGCCCTATATCCCCGGCTTCATTGGCTGCATCAAGCACCATCACCAGTGCTTGTTCTGCCACCGGCAGCGCTACCTGGCCCCGGTCCTGCTGCTGGACAAACTCCCCAATCAGCCGGTGCATCCGCAGCCCACCTTCCGCCGTCCTGCTCACCAGGCCGAGCGCCAGCAGCCGCTGCAGGCCACCTTCGAGCAGCGCTGTCGCCCCTTCCCGTCCCGCGCTCTGCTCCACGATCCCCCGCAACAGAACGCGCGGGATCGCTTCGTCCGGCGCGCAATACCCTGCCGCCGCCAGCAGGTTGCGCGCCAGCCGATCAACGACTGTAGGTCCATACAGCTGCTCGTAGCTCACGGCAAAGCTCCGCGCCAGACCCTGTGGCTGGCCCGTGGGCGACACCGTCTGGACCTGAAGTGACGGATGCTGCAGCTGCCACGCGCCCAGCTGGCCTGCATACGCCGCCGCAGTCACGGCATGGCGGTAGCGTGCCAGATACGTTCCGGCCAAATGCAGCGCCAGCGGCAGATCTCCCACCTCGGCCGCGATCCGATCAAGGGCGACCTCTTCGGCCGACGCTACTGCCTGGTACCGCTTCAATAACGTGACGCTCGCGCCGCGCGGCAGCACATCGGGTGCCACAACACGTACCCCCAGCACCGGGTTCCAACTGCTCCTTCTGCTTGTCAGCAGCACACAGCAGCCGCCCAGCGGCGGACGCCATTGCGCGAACAGTGCCTCGTCTTCGCAGTTGTCGAAGACCAGCAAGCGCGGCAGCGGGCTCTGCCAGCTCCTGAGCACCTGCTGGAGCCGTTGATCGAGCGTCAGCGCTTCCCACTCCGGCTGAAGCTGCATTCCCGTCTTCGCGCCACAACTCGCGATTTCGAGCGGCACCGTCGAGGCATCCGCGAAATTCAGCCAGAAGACCCCACCTACAAAGAACTGGCCATAACACTGCACAAACTCCGCCGCCAGCTGTGTTTTGCCCAGGCCGCCTAAGCCCATCACCGCGACCGCTGGCAACCGGCCGGGGCGCCGTGTGGCCGTCCCCGCGAGCGCCTTGGCTATCGCCAGCAAATCCTCCTCGCGGCCCACAAAGAGCGGATTACGGAGCAACGGCATGCAAGAGCCGCGGGGCAGCGGCCGGGCCGGCGGCACCCTAGCCGTCGGCAACGACGCGAACTGCGCTTGGGCCGCGAGCAACCGATCCGTATCGGGATCGAATGGTCCATCCACGGGCGAGCTCCCCAGCCAGCGCGCGAACAACGCGCGATCCTGCGCACTCCGCGCCTTGGGAACCAGCTCCGGCAACCGCGAATGGCCTGCTGCCTCGAGCAGCGTGTTGGTATCGGGTGCCTCCAACAGCAACGCCCCCGCCACCTTCAGCAAATCCTGCCAGACCCGTGGCCGCTGCACCCGACCCTTCTGCCAGTTCACAATCGTCGCCTTTGGCACCTCTGCCTGCTGGCTCAGCTGCCCCGCCGTCTTGCCCGCCCGCGCCATGAACGCCTGCAATACCCCTGCAAGCTGCGCCGGCTCTTCCATGCTTCCCCTCTCACATGCTCCCAGCTAGCAAGAATACAGGTCGCCCTCTACTCGACCTTACCGAATTCTATCGGACAATGTGCCCGAAAAATTGCAAAAAACTCCCACTGTTACAATTTTTATCCCTCATTTGTTGTATTAGGTTAATACACACTATCAAACGACCGCCAGCTACTTTCATCCAAGCGGTCGCTCCTAAGCTCCCGCCCACCACACAACCCGCTTGCCTGCTGCCAAAGATCAGCCCATCAAATAACCCCATCCTCCAAATTGAATGAGCCTTGGAACCGGTGCCAAAAAAAGGCGCGCCGCAAATCACACATTTGATGTATTGCTATCTTGTCAATTCCTTGTTATCTTTTTGTTAACCTTGGAGACAAAAGTACCATACCTGTCAGGACTAATGGTAATCGTCCGAGCATGTATTGTAGTCAATCTATCAGACACAGTGCCGTTAAGATAGCCAAGGCTGCTTTGTCACGCAATGTACCCAGCTGACACCGGCGTCTGCATCATCCTTCTACACCCATAGCCAATGATCATAGTGATGAAGCGTCGACCTGCCCCCCCCGCAAACTCAGGAAACAGGGGATAGAATATGCCACAGCTACTTGTTATCGACCAAGATTCAACCATGCGAAAAATGCTGCAGTTTCTGCTCCGTGAAGATGGCTACGAGGTCATGGAGGCGGGTACTGCAGCCCACGCGCTTGCACTTTTGGACGAACATGTCTGTGACCTGGTCATCCAGGAGATGGATCTGCCCGATATGGATGGCCTCGACCTGTGCCGTCGCATCCGCATGACCCTCCAAATGCCGCTCATCTTTATCTCGGCGCGTAGCGCCGTTCCCGATATCGTCGCCGGTCTACAGGCTGGCGCGGATGACTACCTTGCCAAGCCGTTCGAACCGGCCGAATTCCTGGTGCGTGTCTGGGCTGCGCTCCGTCGCACGCGCCACGCGACGACCAAGGAGTCGACGCTCAAGACGCCCGACTTTACCCTCGAGTTGCTCGAGAATCGCGTGATCTTGGCCCGTAACGGCAAGAACATCGATCTAACACCGACCGAAGCACGGCTGTTGCACTATCTCGCGAGTAATCCGGGCCGTACGCTTACCCGGGACGCGATCACGATTAAGGTCTGGGGTTACGAATACGACAAGGAGAGCAACCATCTTGATGTCTACATCAAACGGCTGCGCACGAAGATTGAAGAAACGCCCAGCGAGCCGCAATTGCTCATCACAACACGTCGTCTCGGCTACAAGTACCAGCCATCTGACCTCCTGAGGCCTCCCTAAGCACCTTGAGAGAACCGCAGATTCGCGTGGTGCTGTAATTGTCGCAGTACAATGGTACAAGGGTGCTATATGACAACGCTGGCGAAGGAAACGCGGACGGCCTTAGTAGTCGACGACGACCCAGCAATCCTAGAGGTGCTGGCGGCGATACTGGATAATGATGGTTTCGCTACGACGGGGGTCGGCTACGCTCAAGCAGCACTTGACCTGCTCGAACAACGGCGCTTCGACCTGCTACTAATCGACCTGGGGCTCCCGGACATGAGCGGCATGGTGATCTGCGACGCGGCACGCCAACGTTATGGCGATGATGTCGTGATACTCATAGTTACGGCTGATAATCGGCCGGACCGGCTCGTGACAGCCCTGCAACTCGGCGCCGACGACCTTGTGCCCAAGCCTTTCAGCATTGATGAGTTGCTAATGCGCATCGAGGTCAAGCTCCGGCGCGCGCACAACCATGCTGACTGAGTTCGACTAGTCTGCGAGGCGCGGCCGAAGCGTACGGCGACGGCGATGCGCTTCAATCCGCGCCACCAACTCGTCGCCGTCACACGGCTTATTCATAAAATCATCAGCGCCCAGCTCGATGCCGGCGACGCGTCGATCTGCGGTAGTGCTGGCACTTACAAAAATAACTATCGGCTCGTCCCCGAAGCGCTCTCGAATCTCTTCACAAAACCGCCTACCCTCCCCACGCGGGAGCGTATAATCCAGGACCATCAGCTCAAAGTTCCCCTGCTCGACCTCCTCCCTCACCTCCAGCGCCGACGCGGCCCCAATCGTCTCATAGCCCAGCCGGCGCAACAAGTCCACGAATCTAGCGCAATCATCGACACTAGGGTCCAAAACAAGGGCTCGCATGTGGCCTGATCCTTAATATGCTAATGAGTATCTTACTCCAAACTTGCAATGTAATGAATATTGTTCTCGGTTTGTTAACAGCTCTTTCAGGTAGCTGCTATGCCCTCATCTTACATGAATGCATTGTTAGTTTACTTGGAAGTCTTGTTCATCCGATGTAAAGCTTAGCCCGGCATACTACCCTCACGTACTTATGGAACTACAGCCGTAGTACCGGCGCGTTACTCCCCTATCTATTGAGCCCGGAGTAAGTAGTATGATCGCATCGTTGGTAGAGAATTTGTTGGTCCCTGCAGCCCCCCTGTTCACTGGGTTGGGGCGTACCATAGCCTTAATCCCTGCCTTCAACGAAGAGCGCTTTATTGGCAGTCTCGTCCTTGCTGCACGTGATTACGTTGATGAAGTGGTTGTCATCGACGATGGGTCAAGCGACCGGACGGTTGAACTTGCCTATCGTGCCGGTGCCACTGTCCTGCAACATGAACGCAATCAGGGCAAAGCGGCTGCTGTAAATACGGGCTTCAAATACGCTCGTGAAGCCTGCCCATCTGCGGTCGTCATGCTGGATGGCGATGGACAGCATCGTACTACCGATATTCCCACGGTAATCGCCCCCGTTTTGGCCGGTACTGCTGATGTCGTGGTCGGTTCCCGCTTCCTTGAGGTGCGGAGTAAGATCCCGGCCTATCGTCAGGTTGGCCAGCATGGCCTTAACCTCGTGACGAATGTCGCATCCGGCGTGCGGGTGAGTGATTCACAAAGCGGCTTTCGCGCCTTCTCACCCCACGCACTCAAGTGCCTCGATTTCAGCCAGGGCGGTTTCTCGATCGAATCCGAGATGCAGTTTCTGGTGCGCG
>JBBRHB010000077.1:0-12291 GCA_038223355.1 Chloroflexales bacterium | reverse complement strand
GAGAATCTCCTCACTCAAGCGTGCCCAGTCGTTGGCAAAGTCGTCTCGGCTCATACCACCTCCTCGCTTCTGTCGCGTTTCCATCCTACTCCTCCCACCCAAGCGTTGCAATCTCGTACGCAAGACTGTGACGGACACCCTATCAACTTATGAGGCCGCGACACGCATGGCCTGCGCGTCGCGGCGTACATCGATCACATCCTGAACGCGCGCTAGTTTATCCAAGATAAGCGACAATTGGTCCACACTATCGACCATGATGGTCGTGAGCAAGGTCACTTTATCAGGGTGACGGTGTGGTGCCATCTGGACAGCGTTAATATTAATGCCGGTGTCTTTCAATACTTCGGTTATGTCATGCCATAGGCCAACGCGGTCCCACGCCTCGATACGCACGGGGACAGGATAGTGTTGAGCCTCTTTCACAGCGCCCCAATTGACCGGCATAAGCCGCTCACGTTGGCGTTCATTAATCACATTATGGCAATCGGAGCGATGAATTGTTAGTCCCTTTCCTCTGGTCACATAGCCAATAATGGCCTCGCCTTCGACCGGATTACAGCAGCGGGCTAAGCGATTATAAATATCGCTGGCACCACGCACCTGAATGCCAAACTGTGATTGATCAACTTGCCGTGGTGGTAGCATAGGCAGCTTGGTCAGTGGATCTAGATCACTATCCTGATCCCGGCGGCCAATGACTTTGCGGAGCAACTCACGTTGGTTGTTATCGCCAACCCCAATGGCAAAGAACATGTCTTCGACCATTTTAAAGCCGTTCAATTCCCCGACGGTCTCGAAACTTATATTCAGACCTAGCTTCTTAAGATCATGGTCCAACAGATCGCGGCCGGTCTCGATGAGTGTATCGCGATTTTGGCGACGAAACCAGCGTTTGATATGATTTCGTGCATTCGACGTTTTAACAAATTCTAGCCAACCATGACTTGGTCTGCGCTCGATCTTTGAGGTCGTTATCTGGACGATATCACCATTTTGTAGCAGGTAATCGAGAGCGACCTGCTTATTATTAACGCGGGCACCCGTGCAGCGATTACCAATCTCGGAGTGGATACGGTAGGCGAAGTCGACAGGTGTCGCGCCGACCACGAGATCAATGATCCGGCCTTTCGGCGAGAAGACATACACTTGGTCTTCCAGCATTTCACCCTTGATCGTATCGACAAACTCGCGCTCGTCACCAAGCTCTTGTTTCCATGATAGCAGGGTCCGCAGCCACTGGAGCTTCGCGTCAACAGCTGTATCACTCCGCGAGCCGCCTTCCTTGTAGCGCCAATGCGCGGCAATACCGTGCTCCGCGACTTTATGCATTTCGTGGGTACGGATCTGCACTTCACACGGCTGACCATCGGGCACGATGACAGTTGTATGGAGCGATTGGTACATGCTTTCTTTGGGAACCGCAATATAGTCATCAAACTCGCTTAACACCGGCTTCCAAAGTGCGTGCACGATACCCAGAACGCGATAACAGTCACCAACCTCGCCGACGATCACTCGAACCGCGAGTTGATCGAATACTTGGTCGAGCACAATGCCCTTGCGCTCCATTTTTTTATAGATCGAGTAGATATGTTTCGGTCGCCCGGTGATTTCGGCGTCAATGCCTTCTTTGGCAAGCTCCGAGCGTAGGCGGCTCATTACCCGCTGCACGATCCGTTCGCGGGCATCACGGCGCAGCGTAAGCTGACGGCTAATCTCGACGTATTTTTCGGGGTAAAAATAGCGAAAGGCTTTGTCTTCCAACTCCCATTTGATTTGCCAGATGCCCATCCGGTGGGCCAAAGGGGCGTAAATCTCCAGCGTCTCCTGGGCAACACGGCGTTGCTTCTCAGGTGATAAACCATCCAGCGTTCGAATATTGTGGAGCCGGTCGGCCAATTTGATAAGGACCACGCGCGGGTCGTCGGCCATCGCCACAAACATTTTGCGATAGGTGCCGACCTGGGCCTCTTCTTTGGTCCGGCCTTCCATCGCCGTGATTTTAGTGACACCATCGACCAAGCGCGCCACGTCCTTGCCGAACTGCTTGTGAAGCGCGTCAACACCGACCTTAGTATCTTCGGCCACATCATGTAATAACCCGGCCGCGATTGAGGCTGGGTCAAGCTGCAGGTCAACCAAGATATGTGCGACGGCCAGGGGATGTTGAATGTAGGCCTCGCCAGAGTTCCGTTTTTGATCGCCATGCGCGGCCAAGGCAACTAGATAGGCCTGCTTAATAAGTTCGAGATCACTTTCAAGCAGGTAGGTACGCATCCGCTGGAGCAGCGGCTGCAGTTCAAGCATCGGGTTAGGTGATTCATAAGCAGGCTCCGACGGCACAACCTCAACTGTTCGCTTCGTCGACGGCGCTTCCAACGCTAGCATATCCGGCGTAGCCGGCACAACCATCGATTCCATGCGATCACCTTCCCAGCGCATTGCGCAGTCTTAGAAGGATAGCACGCCGGATTTAGCGTGTCAAGATTTTTTATGTCAATAGTATGAGGGGCTGAAGCTATTTTGGGACATAAATCGTGCGCGTGTCGGGGAACTTAACCCGGTAATAGGCGGCAAGCGTTTGTAGTGCAACGGGCGTCCAGTGGCCCGACGGGTCGAGCAGACCATCGTTATTGGTATTAACCGGAAGAATGACAGCGCTGAACCGTTGATGGCGCAGATCGTCGAGCAGTCCGCCCTCATCCCACAAACCACGGGCCGCCGCAGGACCCATCGTAGAGGGGTCATCGTAGCGCAGAGGACGGCCTGCCGCATACAGGAGACCTACATCGTCGGCCAGGATCTCTCCCGGTGTGGCGCGAATAAAGTTGATATAGCGTCCATAACGAGGATCGGGCGTGAAATCCCCGCGGAACCACGCCGTGGGTGTCGCAAGCAGCATCCATTGGAGCGCCAACAGCGGCAGCGCCACCAGAAGCGCGCGGTGCCGACATACAACCGGCGCAGTCGCTAGACTATGCAGGCCAATACCCAGCGCCTGGCCACCGCCAAGTGCCAGGGCTAGGCCGGTTTCAAGGAGGTGGTTGGTGTTAGCGCCCTGGACGCCAGCTCCCAGCAATGAAAGGGGGGCCCATAGGACATAGGCATTAATGATCGTGGGCGTGCGCCACATTGCCAGCAGACCGGCCAGACTGAGCAGCATAAGCGGCCATAATGGCGCAAGTTGGCGCACGAGCTTGAGCCATAGCGGAAACTTCCAGCCCAGTTGATGGAGTATCCAAATATGATAGGTGTATTGGCCGTGCGTCACAAGGTCAAGCGCGAGCCATGGCAAGGCCAAAAGCACGACAAATGCCAGGCTAAAGCGAAGCGCGGCGCGGTGATCGCGTAACCAAAGTAACGTGGCAGCTGCGAGGGGTCCTGCTACTAACGTTTGTTTGGTAAAGTGGGCCAGCACAAATGGTACTGCCCAGAGCACCGGTTGTAGCCAACCTGTGGAGCGCTGCCTCACGGCCATATCCGCTGACGGGCGACAGGACTGCGCGACTAAAGCCAGACCCACGACAGTAGCACCGAGCCCAGCAAGATCGGGCTTAATGCGCATGGACCAGAGCTGAAAGGTCGGTTGCGCGAGCACCAAGCCGACCGCTGTGACGCCGCCGAGCCAACTGCCGGTGACCCGGCGCACGAGCCACATGGCACCTCCGGCAATGACCAGCAGTGATGCGAGGGCCAGCATGCGACCACCCCAGAAGACATGCGGACCATGACTGCTACCGATCAAGCTCAGCAGGAAGGGGTGGACCGGTGGATATGGCGCACTCACAAAACTGTAGCGATCGAGCGGTACATAGAAGCCGAGACCGGCTCGCCAGCGGTCAGTCTCCCAGAGCGCGAAGCCTTCCTGGGGATCAAGCGGCGGTGCATAGGCGAGGGCCACGCGCACATAGTCTCGGAAGCGAGTGAGCGCGGGGGTCGCTGCTCCGAAGACCAGCAGCGTGAGCAAGACAGTGAGCCAGGGTACGAGCCGTGGCCGCCACGATGTTGCTCGTAGCTTCGGCACCACGGTCATAGTTTACTTAAGAGATCTCGCAGTGATGCTTCAACACGCTTTAATAAATCACCGAGCGGCGGCTGTTTTAGGTCGATGTCGAGTGGAACTGAGGTATCCACGTTAATGGTCGTCTCGAACGGGATTTGGCGGTGAATAGGCACGTGGATCGTCGTTGACACCGGCACCGTTATATTAACGGGCAGTGGTACCGAGTAGGTCCCGGCACCGGGAATAAATGAGTTCAAATCGAGGGGCACATTGAAGGTCTGGTTGATGGGAAACTTCTCGTTGATCGGGACATCCAACGTTTCACTGATATTGACAGTCGTTTTAAACGGGAAGTTTTGCTTGATCGGAAAATCGTAGTGCACGGTCTGTTGGCGGGCTTCCGCGATTTGGCTGGCCGCCGACGAGAGTTGCAAGCGGAGGATATCACGCACACGAAACAAAGCCGAGATCGTCAGCGCGTGGATAATGAGCGAAATGAGAATAAAAAGGCCCAGCACGGCGGTGATAATGTTTTCACGAATCCACACGCGCGTCAACGTAATGGTGTTCGGGTTTTCCTCAAGCATGGCAGCTCCTCAGTTCGCGCAAGTGTACCATTATTAGCCGCCGATACCGGTAGCTGCCGCAATGGCCAGCCCCGACGCCACGCTGGTAAAAACATCTACTTCTTCGAGCTTCTCAGCACCAAACATTTCGCTTAGGAGACGGACGAAGCGCGGAATACGGGATGAGCCACCGGTGCGCACAACCACGTCGATCTCCGCAGCGCTCACCTCTGCTGCACTAAGTGCTCGCTCGATACAGTCGCGTACAGCCCGCACATCGGGTCCAATCAACCGTTCGAAGTCCCAGCGCTGGAGGGGCTCGGCAAAATGGATAGCTCCTGCGTCCATTGATAACTTGACCTCGGTTACGGTGCTCAGGTCGCGTTTGCAGCGCTCGACCATTTCATATAATGGGAGACCATAATTTTCGCGAACCAAGGAGCGGAGGGCACGAAGTTCGGGTTTACGATCACCGGTCATGATCACTTCATCGATCACGTGCAATGCCTGGGGCTTGTGTAGCTCGACAATGCTTTGCCAACCGTCGAGATGATCGAGTAAATAAGCAGGCAGCGGTAGGTGACGCGGACCTAGCGTGGCACCGGCCCCGAAATGCGGATGCAATTTGCCCATCACGATACGCTGGTCAAGCAAGTCGCCACCAACAGGCACGCCATCAGTTGATAGGACACGGTGCTCGCCTTGCGGGGTGACGTGCATGATCGTCACATCTAGCGTACCGCCGCCGAAGTCAAAGACCAGCACGTTGGCTGCCGTGTGGGCGCGCAGTGCATAATGCAAGGCGGCGGCAGTAGGCTCTGGCATGAAACGGATCGGCGGCAGACCCGCCACCTCCGCAGCTGTTAGCATACGGGCAATCGCAATATCATCGCCTTGTGAGTCGGCATAGTGCACCGGACGACCAATTACCAACACGGTGACCTGCTCGCCTAGATCGTCTGCGATTCGCTCGTGAATACCGCGTAGCATCAAGCCAATCAGCTCCTCGATCGTCCAGCGGGTGCCAAATACGTCGGTGCCGGTAAACGATCGATCCGGCAGCGCCATTTTCAGTGATAAAAATAATCGACCAGGGGCATTAGCATCGACATCGGCAAATAACGCTTGCTCGACGGTGCCTATATCCGCAAAGGTCATCCGCTCGACGCCTAGAAAGATACGCTCATAGACGATTTCACGGCCTACGTTGCCTTCGGTGTAGCGATCGATTGCCGGACGGCCTAGTGAGGCGCGACCATCACGACCAATGAACAAAGCTGAACGTAGGACCGTCGGCACTGGTTGCTCTGGGTCAAGCGGGACTAGATGGACCTGCCCGTTACGGTAAACAGCGGCACTTGAATTCGTCGTGCCAAAATCGAGCCCTACACGCATAGAACCTCCTTTTTTGTAAACCGGGCCGGCATACGGGATGGCGAATGAAACGCAGAAATGCCGCACCTCGCAGTGCGGCCCGTAACAGTATACCGAATTTAGCCGCATGATGTTGCGACCGGGGCTGGCACGCGGTATAGTTTGGGCTGGTGCGAAGGTTGCTTTGCGCCACTTATAGCGGCAGTGTAGCCGGTCTTAGGGAGTATCCCCGGCATGACCGTGCATGGCACTGTGCTGGGGACTTTTACGTTTATGAGGAATTATAATAGATAGCGAGGAATTATAATGGATAGCAAGGTACCGCAACCCGCCGATGACTATGAAGCACGCCTGCGGCGTGATTGGACGGACCGGGAGCATGAAACCTGGGCCAAGCTCTACGAGCGCCAGATGGAATATATTAAAGGCCTGTCGTGCCGCGCATTTACTGAAGGATTACAAGTGCTGCGCTATGATCCCAAGCAACTGCCGGACCCCGTCGGAATCAGCCAGTTGATCCGGCAGCACACGGGCTGGGGCTTGACCAGCGCGCAGAATGAATATCTGGGGGCAACCGAATGGTTTGAGCATATTGTCGGGCGTCGTTTTCCTGTCACCGAGTATATTCGCGACCTTAAGGACTTGGACTTTACGCCGTTGCCCGACCTTTTCCATGAATACTTTGGTCACCTAGCTTTATTCACCAACCAACGTTTCGCCGATATTTCACAGCAGTTTGGCGAGCTTTACCTCCTGGGCGACGAACGCCAGCGGGCCGACATCGCAAAACTATGGTGGTTTAGCATCGAGTTCGCCTTTATTAAGGAGGACGGTGAGGAAAAAGTCCTGGGGGCCGGCCTCCTATCATCACCGGGCGAGCTTGACTTCGCTCGCCATAGCGGCAAGCCGCATCACCCATTTACCATTGAGCGTGTAATCCGGGCCAAGCCTGCAGCCTACAGCTTCCATGAAGAATACTTTGTCCTTGACTCTATTGAACAGATGCAGTTGATCATCAACGAGTACGCCCAGCGCGAGGGCCTGCCGATGCATCAACATGCTGTGAGCCAAGCATAGCGCGTCAGTGGCCGACGCTGCCCATGCCAATTATTATGTCGTGTTGACAGCTAGGCGGGCGACTTTACGCCGGATTAATGCCTGGGCAACCGGCACATCATCCTGGCTTTTGACCGGAATAAAGCGGTCATCCCGCTCAATAGCCAGTAAGCTCACCGTGAGTGAGCGACTCAAGTCACCGGCCAAGTGCTCGAACTGGATGACCGGTGTGTTACCCACTTTTTTCTCTACGACGTACCAGGGGAGATCGGCGGGATGCTGGAGGGCGGCGGCCGTAAACACGTAGCTAGCAGTGTTAAAAACAGGGATCGCATCCTGGTCAAAATCCGGCGGAAAGGCAAAGCCCTCAACCAGTTGGAGCCGTCCAGCGACGCGTGCCGGCGCGCCACCTTTATCCCCCGGCACCTTCTGGGCGACCTCGATCGTCATCTCACAATCGCAGTTGATATGCCAGCCAATAATGGCCGGGTCAAGCGAGGCACCCAGATTATCGACATTCGAAAAGTACAGGTAGCGTCCTTCCCGCTGTAGAAAGCGGTCAAGGAGGCCACTGCGTTGCAACGCGGTGGGAAAATCACCGTGGCCGGGAGCTGCATACGCCTCCTCCGGGTCAGCGGTACGAAATAGCTCGCCATCGGGCGTGAGGCGTGGAAATTGGTCCTGAACGAAGCATTCGATCTGGCCGGTCGCTGCGCCAAAATAGCGATGCTCGGTGAGATGGGCGCGCACTTCGTCGCCGGTCCGAAACGACGTCATCACATAGATTGGCAGGTCGGGCGCGGTAGCCAGCAGCCATTCGATTTTATGTTGCAAAAAGCTTTTGCCATCTAGGATAGGGTAGAGCCCTTTGGGGCGCTCATAGCCAAAGCGCGTCGCCATGCCGCCGGCCAGAATGATTGCACCTACATGTCCAGCAACCAGAGCCTGGTGACCGACCTGAGCTAATTCCTTGTAAGCCGGGGAGGCGCCTAGAGGCAGATGATTGACATCAGTTAGTCGCAAGGGGGCAACGTCCTGGAGCTCATTACCCTCGACGGTAAACGTGCCCGCGCGAAACTTTTCCGCCAACTGGTTAAATATGCTGAGAGCATCTTGCATAGCAGGAGTTCCCCTTTGCGCCTGCTTGTAGCAAGCATTACACCAGCAGCCGGAGTGTGGCATCGACCGGATAGATGTAGTATAAGGGCGCACTGAAGAGCATTATTGTTGCAGATCAAGGAGATCGGCCATGAAGACCAGCCTACAGATTGCTGCCGCCGCCCCGCTTGCATCGATACACACCATTGCTGAGAAGCTTGGTGTCCCAGATGAGTTCGTTGAGCCGCACGGACGTTATAAAGCCAAGCTTGATCTCCGACTGCTCGACACCGGTCGTCCGCGGCGTGGCAAGCATATTCTGGTGACGGCGATCAATCCGACGCCATTGGGCGAGGGCAAGACGGCAACGGCGATTGGGCTTGGCATGGCGCTCAAACAGATCGACAAGCAAGCGGTCGTAACCCTGCGCCAGAGTTCGCTGGGTCCGGTCTTTGGCATCAAGGGCGGCGGTGCCGGTGGAGGATACTCGCAAGTCATCCCGCTGGAAGAGAGCATTTTGCATCTGACGGGTGATATCCATGCGATCAGCGAGGCACACAATCTGATCGCAGCGATGACGGATAACAGCTGGTATCACGGCAACCCGCGGGCGCTCGACCCGGAGCGTATCCAACTCCGACGAGTGGTTGATGTCGATGACCGCTTTTTGCGTCATATCACGATCGGGCAAGGCGGGCCAAAGGATGGTAGCCCCCGACAAACGGGCTTCGATATTACGGCAGCTAGTGAACTGATGGCGATTCTGGCGCTCACAAGCGGACGTACGGCACTGGAGGCCCTCAACGATTTACGGAGGCGCATTGGTAGGATGGTGGTCGGCTTCGACATAGCAGGGCAACCGGTGACGGCAGACGCCATCGATGCTGCAGGTGCGGCGACGGTGCTAATGCGCGAAACACTTAAGCCGACACTGATGCAGACCATCGAACAGACCCCTGTCTTGCTGCACGCGGGGCCGTTCGGCAACATTGCCCACGGCAACGGTTCGATTCTCGCGGATGAGCTTGGGCTGCGTCTGGCCGATTATGTCGTGACCGAGGCCGGTTTCGGCATGGATCTGGGTGGCGAGAAGTTTTTTGACATTAAGTGCCGCTACGGCAATTTTTGGCCGGCGGCGGCCGTGCTCGTCGCGACCGTGCGCGCCCTTAAGAGCCATACCGGGCGTTATAGTGTGAAGCCGGGCAAGCCGCTGCCGCCGGAGTTGCTGCACGAGAATCCGGATGCGGTCAGCGCTGGCGGCGCGAATCTTCGCCGCCATATTGCCAGCGTCAAGTCCTTCGGAGTGCCGGTCATTGTCGCACTCAATGCCTTTCCTGAGGACTATCCTTCCGAGATTGAGGCGGTACGAACCATCGCACTGGAGGCAGGTGCCGATGACTTCGCGGTCAGTCGGGTCTTCGCCGAAGGTGGGCAAGGCGGCATCGAATTGGCGGAGAAAGTCGTGCGTGCGGCGGCAGGAGGCGCACCCGAGCCGCGTTTCCTGTACCCCCTGGAGTGGTCGATTGAGCAGAAGATCCACGCGATTGCGACCTCAATCTATGGCGCGAGCGATGTCGAGTATAGTGAGCAGGCGCGTGAACAGATCGCGGCTTTCGAAGTCCTTGGCTGGGGTAACCTACCGATCTGTATGGCGAAAACGCACCTAAGTCTCAGTCATGACCCCAAGCTGTTAGGTGCGCCCGAAAACTTTACATTCCCGATCCGTGAGGTGCGTGCAAGCATTGGTGCCGGTTTTATCTACCCCCTCGCAGGCGCGATCACCACGATGCCAGGGCTGGGCGCTGATCCCGCAGCCCGTCACATTGACATCGATGCGGAGGGCAACACGGTCGGGTTGTTCTAAGCTCGCTCTGGTACACTGCATAGCGGGTACAAATAAGACTGGAAGAGATGATGCGGCGGATCGGGTTGATAGTGGGGCTGGTGGTGGTCTTGGTGATCGGAGGGAGTTGGTGGGTGGTCGCTCGGAATCCACCACCGCCCGTGGCCGGGCAGTTGAGTGTTGTTCAGGCAGTTAATAGTGACGCTGGCGGCTTTACGCGCGCCAGCACACCACGAACCTTCCAATTTCCGGTCGATCATGGACCCCACCCTGGCTATCAGACCGAGTGGTGGTATTACACAGGCAACCTTAACTCCGCTGATGGGCGACACTGGGGCTACCAGCTTACTTTTTTTCGGCGTGGCCTGATCGCCCAGCCGCTGCCGCGCGCCTCGGACTGGGGCACCACGAATCTCTATATGGCACACTTCGCGCTGACGGATGTTACCGGGAAGCAGTTCTATGCCTTTGATCGCTTTAGTCGCGATGGCGCGGGATTGGCTGGGGCGCAGGGCGATCCTTTCCGTGTCTGGCTTGAAAGCTGGAGTGCCAGCGGGTCGGGAACGACGATGCAGCTCCAGGCCAAGCAGGACGCCGTGGCAATCGATCTTCAATTGCAAAGCACGAAGCCGCCAGTGTTGCAAGGCAATAAGGGTCTGAGCCAAAAGTCAGCGGGGGCAGGCAATGCGTCGTACTATTACTCGCTCACCCGAATGGCGACGAGCGGTACGATCACGGTTGCCAATACGCCGGTACAGGTGACCGGCTTGAGTTGGATGGACCGCGAGTGGAGTACCAGCGTGTTAGGCGCGGACGCCGTGGGCTGGGATTGGTTCGCCTTACAACTCTCGGATGGTCGCGAAATCATGTATTACCAGCTGCGGCTGCGCAACGGCGGCATCGAGCCATTTTCGAGCGGGACGTTGATCGGGACTGATGGCACGCTCCAAGCCATCAAGCGTGATGATGTGGTGATCGATGTGCTTGATCATTGGCATAGCGCCCATAGTGGTGCCACATATCCTTCGGGTTGGCATCTGCGGCTCGCCAAGGCAGGAATCGATCTCCAAGTCAAGCCCTACCTACAAAACCAGGAGTTGCCGCTAACGGTTGTATATTGGGAGGGGGCATCACACATTAGCGGCACGAGCAATGGGCAAGCGATCAGCGGGAACGGGTATGTGGAGTTGACAGGCTACGGCGAACAGCGACCGGCAGCCGTGCAGGTGCGCTAAGTTACCGATCGCGTGACGTAGCATATCAGCGCGTGGCGAACAACCTTGTGGCCATGCCCTTGTCGCCAGTATCCATCCCACCGCAGGCTAGACGTGCTGCTCAGGATTGTCCCAGTAATAGGCCTCGGGGTCGTAGGCTGACGGTGTCGGATGAATCCAGGTATTGACGTAGCCACCGAGTGCCAGGTCTTCGCGCCGGGGAACATTCTTTAAGCCGGCCTTGACCAGCACGATCCGCGGGTTGTTCGCCACCACACCCATGAAGAAGGGTCCCGAATCGACGTGAATCTTGATAATGTCCCACACCAATTTGTTACGCTTCATCGCGTCCGGTTCGAGCTTCGCCTGGTCGTACAGCTTCCACATCTGCTCGATCGGCCCGCCGGCTGCTGCCTCCAGCCGCGGTGGTTGGCGTTCATACGGATTCACGTCCTTCTCCGCCGTTTCCTTCGGCGTGCCTCGCACACTATAGAACATGCCCTCTAATGGCGCCCAACGCGACGACTCCATCGGGACCAGCCATGTCGGGTTATCCAGGTGGTTTGGTCCATCACTGGCCTCCCAGTCGGTCTTGCTCATAATCGTGCCGGCCGCCCACTGGGTAGCGAAACCGGTTGGCGGGAGCGGATTTAGCACCGCGTTAATGCCGACCGCTTTCAAGTCCGCCGCTAAAAACTCATTTTTGTGGACATGTTCAGGATCACCGGGTGCTTGAAAGTCGAGTTCGATTTTGAGCGGGCTGCCATCCGGCATCGTCCGCATGCCATCCGCGCCCGCCTTCACCCCAATCTCATCAAGCAGCTTTTTTGCCATGGCCGGGTCATATGCGACCGCACTATCCCGCCACTGTTTATAAACCTGCTTGCCCTGATCGTTAATGAGATACTCGATCGACTTGGGACTGTAGGTGCCGGTCGTCAACTCGCCCGTGTTGAAGTAGACAACACGTTGCACCTGCGCCCGATTGAAGGCGAAGGAGATCGCCTTGCGGAACTTCGGCTCGCGGAACAACGTGCGCAGCTTCTCTTCTTTATAATCATAGTTGAGGAAGAAGATCGAGCCCGTGCCCGAGCCGCTGTCCCACAGCAGGACCTCGAGCTTGCTCTGCGGCTG
>JBBRHB010000076.1:0-12358 GCA_038223355.1 Chloroflexales bacterium | reverse complement strand
TAGGTATGATTCGTGAGATTGATGATGGTCTCAGCATCGGTCGTCGCGGTGTACTCGAGGCGCAATGCGTTCTGCTCGGTCAATGTATACACGACGCTGACCGACAGGTTGCCCGGATAGCCTTCTTCGCCATTCTTGCTTAGATACGTCAGCTCAATACTTGGATCGTCATCTGAAGTGTGCTCTTGGGCACTCCAGACAACGCGGTGGAAGCCCGACGCTCCACCATGAAGATGGTTGGGGCCATCATTACAGGGCAGCGTATACGTACGACCGTGTAGCTCGAACCTGCCGTGGGCAATGCGATTACCATAGCGCCCAATCAAGCTGCCGAAGTACGGATGCTCACCAAGGTATGGTTCCAGAGTATCAAAGCCCAACACCACGTCACCAAGCGCACCCTTATCATCGGGCACACGCAAGGATGTCAAGACGCCGCCGTAGGTCATGATAGCCGCTTCGAGCCCATTGGCGTTGACCAGGATATAGCGCTCGATCTCTACACCAGAGGCAGTCACGCCGAACAGGTGTTGTGTAATGCTCATAGGAGAAGCCCTTTGCTAGCTTGCGATCCCGGTTCTACGACGATCTGATCCATACCTGCATGGCACCCGCCTCACGATTGTCCCAAGCGAAATACGGCACGGCACGCAGTATACACGGCTGGGTTGCCGGTGGAGCGGGCCGGTAGAGCACACTCTGCCAGTCTGTCGGATCGAGGACGGCGCCTGGTCCGGTCAGAACGGTGACACCACCCAGCAGTGTCGGCTCATGCTGGGCAACCAGCGCGGTCAGATCCGTGATCATCAGGCGCCGGATCGGTAGAGCATGGTCCACCTGTTCGATGCAATACACCAAGGGACCGCGCTGCAGGGCAATGTGCCCAACGTCGGCCACCACATCCGGGTGGGCAGAGAGACCCTCGACCGGCATCGGGAGTGTGAGCACAACCGTATCGCCCGGCTGCCACTCGCGCTCAAGTCGCACGTAGCCCTGTAACAAGATCCCTTGGAGATCAATCGCCGTCTGGTTCACGCGTAGTTCGGCACCCTGGCACCAGCCAGGGATACGCAAGCGCAGGCCAAATTCCACTGCCTGTTCCGCCTCGACATCCAGAGTGACGGTGCCATCCCAGGGATAGTTCGTCTCCTGGCGTAGCGTGATGGTCTGATCGCCAAGCTGAAAGCAGCCGGTACCTTGGACATACAGATGTACGACGAGATCGGTGGCGCTCTGGCTGTAGACGTATTCGCCCAAGGAAGCAAATAGGCGGGCGAGGTTGGGCGGACAACAGGGGCAGATGAACCAGGGCTGGCGGTGATGGGTGCCACTGCTGGCCAGCGGATTATCATAGAAGAAGGACTTGCCATCGAGACTCACGCTGCTAAGCACACTATTATAGAGTTCTAGCTCCATAATATCGGCATACCGCCCATCACAGTCGAACTGCAACATGCGCTGTGCCCAAAAGACCATACTAATGGCAGCACAGGTCTCAGCATACGCGCTCTCGTTCGGTAAGTCATAGTCGCCGGTGAACCCCTCATTCTGCTTCGATGTTCCTATGCCGCCGGTCACGTACATGCGTGTCGTCGTGAGATTCTGCCAAAGCTGCCGGCAAGCATCCAGCAGGCTAGTGTCACCATAGGCACCGGCCAAGTCGGCCATAGCGGTGTACAGATAAACAGCACGAACGGCATGACCGACGACTTCGCTCTGCTCGCGCACCGGGAGTTGGGACTGGTTATACTCGAAGTTTTTGGCCCAAAAGGTGGCGGGGTCCTCGCCGCGCCAGCGCGCTTCCTGCTCGAAATAGTGCGGTTGTCGGCCACGCTCATTAACAAAATAACGGCTCAATTCGAGATAACGCTGCTCGCCGGTTGCCCGGTGGAGCTTGACGAGCGCCAACTCGATCTCCGGGTGGCCAGGATAGCCCAGGCGCTTACTCGGTTCAGGTCCGAACATGTCATCGATGTGATCGGTATAGCGGCAGACGATGTCGAGGAGCGAGCGCTTACCGGTAGCGCTGAAGTGGGCAACTCCAGCCTCGATCAGGTGACCGGCGCAGTAAAGCTCGTGCCAGTCGCGTAGATTCTTCCAACGATTCGCGGGGTCAACGTAGGTAAACCACGTGTTTAGGTAGCCATCAGCATGCTGCGCTTGGCCGATGATTGTGATCACGTCGTCTAGCAGGCCCTCTAGCTGCGCGTCCGGATGCGTAGCAAGGGTATAGCTGGCGGCCTCAATCCATTTGGCCACATCCGAATCCCAGAACATTGTTGCGGTACCACCCCAGGCACCGCGCCGCGTCGCTTCTTCTGGCCAATGCCACCCCGCCCGGAAGGCATCAATGCTGCCAGTGCCCCGCAGTTCGCGATACAAATGGCCGATCGTGTCGGTACGGTTAGTTTGTAGTCGCGGTGCCCAGAAGCCATCATCAATGGTTACCGCAGTGTGTGGGAGTGATGCGAACTGCTGCCGGACAGCATCGCCGGCAACGCCGGTAGTGTGCGTTGTTCGTGGCACAAATGCGGTTGCCAATGTAGTCCTTCTTTCATGCAATGCGGGACGGGCCATTCCCTACTTGCTCTTAGCGGCGATCATAGAATGCCATGCTTGCCTTGTCAAGAACGCAGGACACTCTTAGCCATTTGGCCTTTATCGGCCACCCGTCGTTTGTATGTTCGGTCTATCCCGTACCCACAATTCAAGCGTCAGGATCACACCGCCTACAGTCATCACTCCGCCCAGCAGGACATCCCACGGGCGATAACGGAACACATACTGGTGTGGACCGGCGGGGGCAGGCACACGGAGCCATTGATCCGACTCTAGGGCGACGGTCTTGGTATCCAGTGTGGCCGACCAACCAGACCACGCATGTTCCTGGACGGTAAGTTCACCTGCTTCATTATTTGTGCAGGTGATCGTCACAGTCCCACCGCTACCGTTTGCCTGACAGGGACTGAACCCAGTACTCGTCGCCACCGCCGCATATTGTTGATGTGGATAGCGGTAGATCGGGACATCATCAAGGGCACCTGCTCGCTCCATGTGTGCGGCAGGGATTGCACTGAGAGCACTGCGCGTGATGCCGGGCAGGCTGGCCAGCGGACCCAGCCGCACCAACGCGGGTGGTGCTCCATCCCGTAGCGCTTCGAGATACGGCATGGCCGCCGTGTGCCACTTGAAAACCCAGACGATGGGCGATAGCTTAAAGCCAAGAGCGAGACCAGCTTCCGTCCAGCGCAATTCACCAAAGGGCGGTGCCACCCATTGTAGGCTAGGAGTGCGTAAAGCTGCGACTGAGGTGTACAACGACTGAATGTTGGTTGTGCCCAACAATGACTGAGCGAGTGTGGCCGGCGTCCACAGCGAATATGCGAGGGGGATGCACAACAGCCAAGCCGGACTCGGCAAGGGTCTAGCCGTATTATACCGGCCCCATATCGCTAGCTTCAGCTTAGGCCAAGGGTGTGTCAAGAGGCGGTTCACGCTATAAGAGGCCAGTCCGATAATCGCCGGTACTGCCAGCCCTGCCACCAAGGGCGTATGCCGAACATTGGCTACCGTGGGCCAGCGCCCATTCAACCACCGTAGGGGGGTTGCACTTGCGAGAAAAAACATAAGGAGGGCGCCGCTCGCCAGCAACAAGAGGTGCCGCTGAGCGTGGCCGCGTAGAGCAACAAATGCCAGCAAGGCGAGGACAACAGGGAGCCAGCCAATATAGAGATTATAGAGGTAAGGATATGGCAACTCACCCAATGTGGCCGCTAGTGCCGAGCCATGTGGAGCAATAATCAGATTCAAAGGGATATAGGCGAGGGGTTGTGCGGCCTCAAATGTCGGATCGGTATCCTTCATGACCTTGGGCCAGAAATGCAGCATCGGTACTAGAAAGATGCCGGCGAGCAGTAGCGCGAGACCAAACGCGAGCAGGTATTCGCGCCAAACCGGTGACCAGCGCCAACGCTCATCCAGCATAAGCCAAAGAAAGGCGGGAATCCAGCCGAGCAGTGCTAGCTGGAGATAGGCTTGTCCCGAGACGAGCGCGAGCGCACACATGACAGCTAACAGCAGGGTCGCGCGGCGCTCGCGCGTCACACCAAGATCGAAGGCGGCCGCGAGGGCGAGACTACAGGCCGCCGTGGATAGCACCAAGCCGAAGTTGCCGTTCTCCATGCGTCCGACAAGATGGCCGCCGACGACGGCAAGGAGTGCACTCCACAGCCGTGTGAGCGTCCCGACCTTCAACACCCGCGCGATCCACCATTGGGCGATGCCGGCCAGCGCCAGGGCCGCGACGACGGTAATTTTGGCACCCGTGTTCACGCCCCAGAGCAAGGTCGTGATCATCACGAGCGGGTGCAGCATGCTGCCGAAGAGGTCAGCGAACGCAGGGGCACCGCCGTTGATCCCGCCGTTCCACAATGCACACAACCCACAGCGCTGTAGCTGCGTCCAAAGATGGTGGGTTTGTAGTTGGGTGCCCCATTCGCCGCCGACTGGCCAGGTATATGGGTTGAAATCGAGGAAGGAACGCCCGATCCAACAGGCCCAGGCACCGATCAGCAGCAACTCAGCCCACGTTTGCCACCAGACGCGATGCCCCAGTATCGACGTTGTCCGTCGTTCAGCCAAAGCGCTCGAATGCACCGCTACGGTGCCACGAAGCGGAAGCGCTGGCAAGGATTATTCAGCCAGCTCCACTCCTGCAACTGCGTACCATCGGCCATGTGGCAATTGACCACATCAAGGACCAGGTCTCCGGGTCGAGCTACGAGACGGAACGTGCCATCGTTCAACGGTTCGATACGCCACTGCTGGTTTGCTCCAGCACCGCAGGTTCGCTGCTCGCTGGGTGCCCCAGCAACCGCGCTGTTACCGGCTACATCCAAGCATTGCCCGGTCCTAGTGGCTCTGACTTGGTAGTAGCCATTAGCTTGATGCACAAAACTCCAGGCTTCACCAACTGCCGCCGTGCCACTTGCCAGCACGACATGTACGCCATCGGTGGTCCCGGCGGGCTCCACTACCAGCGGCTTGCCGCTATTAGCATTGACGATTTGGACTCCGTCCGGTGGCTGCAGGCGGAACTGCTGGCAATCACTGCCTAGTGAGCTACGCTGTTGGATACCCGTAGCTGCCCCCGAACCGCAAGTACCAGCATCGACATTCTTGCCACTATGCCGGGCATCGATCTGTAGCCAGCCATCTCCGGCTGCATGGAAGCGCCACTGCTGGTTTGCGTTGTGTGCCCAGCTCGCTTGGTCGATGTGCAGACCATCCTGCATTGCACCCGGTCCCCCCGCAACCTCCAATGCCTCTCCACTGGCGCGATTCTGTACATGGTAATACCCGTTGCCAAGATAGGAGACACTCCACTGCTGGTTCGCCGCGAGGGAGCAGGCCCCGAGACGAACGTCCAAAGCAGTATTGCTCGGCTGACCGGTGCCCTCCAGGCACTGATTCCCGGCTTTGTTGACCAGCGTGTAATACACAGCTGGAGCTTGCACCGCCGACAAACCAGTTTCGCCGGATGGAGGAGTGATGGGCGTGTCGAGGGAGAGCGGATTACCGAAGTTGGGCGTACCATCGGTGTTCCAGGTGAATTTTTGAACACGGGTCGTGCGGACGCCAGTACAGCCTTCGGTCGCCGCGGAGTTTGCATGGTAAACGATCCAATCCTCTTTACCGTCCGGCGAGGTAAAGAAGCCGTTGTGACCGGGTGCGTAAACGCCGTTTGCATCGGCACGCGCGAAGAGCGGCTGCGGGCTCTTGATCCACGAGCCGGTACTTAACACATCACCACCCGTATATGTCAGTATGCCTAACTTGTAATTGGGTCCCCAACAGGCGCTGGCGGAGTAGATGATGAACGTTTTGCCGTTGTGCTGGAGTGCTTCTGGGCCCTCGTTCACATGTGCGACGGATTGTTCCCACGGATACGTCGGCGTAGAAAGTAGGACCCGTGGACCGCTGATCGTCCATGGGTTGCTCATCGGTGCAATAAAGATACTTTGATCGCGCCCTTGAAAGGCCGAAAACAGGAAGTAGAGTGCTCCGTTAGCCATTTTCAGGACACTACCGTCGATTGCCCAGCTGTCGTGCTGCGGGTCGAAGAGCCTGCCTTTGTAGCTGTAGGGTCCGAGGGGATCGAGACCGGCGCTTTCCAGCACATTGGTACGTTGGTTGTCAAGCGTGCCGTCTGTTCCGGCGGTGTAGTAAACATACCAGCGCGGGCCGGCGGGGCCGCTCAACAGATGGAATTCGGGGGCCCACACATTACAGCAGCGGTCCGGGCTTGGATCGGTCCAGATTGTAACAGGCTTGACGGTCGCCAGACCGGCGATGGTCGGAGATTTCCACATCCGAATGGCGGACCACTGTGTCGTTGTCAGATAGTAATTTCCCTCGTAGGAGAGCAGCCAGGGGCCCGCACCATCAACCGCGTTCAGCGGGTTATAGAAGGTGGCCGCCGGACGTGCCGATCCGCACGACGAACAGAGCACAAGAAACACGCAGCTTAGGAGAAAAGGGGCCACTAAGGATCGGCTGAACGTTGCTCGGCTCATAGTGATTCACTCCTCGACGGCTAGCTATCAGCAATCGGTGTATTACCCAATCGCCAGTTTTGTTCTCGATCTTTCTTAAATCTTGCCATTGATCCTTCTTGTGGTTGTGGCCAAGGGAAGAAATTCATGATCGAGTCGTAAAACCGTTGGCCATTGTCGATACCCGGATGAGTAAGGAGTTCGTTCGCCAAGGCGAGCATCTGCTCTGGTTTATCGGCAGCCTTCTCTAATTGGTCTATAAACTGTTTCCTATTTGGATACAGCATTCTGTTATGCGCGAGAATCAATCTGCCGCCAAAAAGCACCAACTCGACTGCTGTTTGGGCTAATAGATAGGGATTGTTACTGTATTCTGCGAGATACATATAGGATAGATGCACCGGTAGCTGACTAACAAAGCTCTTGATTTTCTCCTCTCTTTCATTTTCGGGATATACAGCAATCCGTTTGATGAACGGCTCGAGATCAGTGCTCCGAGAAAAAGCGATGAGTGCATTTATGAAAGCAAAGCGTTGTGGCTCGGGCGCTCTGTCCGCTGCATCATGGATAAACTCCAGCTAATGAGATAGAAGTCAATATCCGAGTCTGCACGGGCTTCGCCCCTGGCAATGGAGCCAATAATCAGCAAGGCTAAGAAGCGAGGATCAGGCTGAAAGCGGGCAGTCAATTTGTCAATCGCAGCATGATGGTGTCTATGCATTGCTCGATTATACCAGCCACGTTGCCCACGTTTGACAGAGACTATGGATCCCATTAGAGTAGCTACCTACCCGGTTTGGGCGTAGCAAGGATCACAGGCGATCATTATGGCCCAGACGGAAACTGTCAGTGAGACGACCAGCAACATGCTACGCAGTGATGCGCCGTTGCCGCATTGGA
The DNA here is from genome assembly GCA_038223355.1 of Chloroflexales bacterium. Classification (GTDB taxonomy): domain Bacteria; phylum Chloroflexota; class Chloroflexia; order Chloroflexales; family Kallotenuaceae; genus JACDGP01. The sequence goes on along the minus strand of JBBRHB010000076.1, from coordinate 4,904 downwards.
AGTGGAACTTCGCGGCGAACTTCATGGACGTCATGTTCTTTTCGCTCGGGTTGGCGTTTGCTTCGATGACGACGATCATGCCAGTGTTTATCCGACAGCTTGGTGGTTCGCCACTGATCATTGGTCTTGTACCCGCCGTTGTCCAAGCTGGGCAGATGCTCCCACCGCTCTTCGTAGCACCCTATATTGCCACCCTGGAACGAAAACTACCATTCGTTTTGAAGATGACCCTAGGCGAACGGCTGCCCTGGCCGCTCCTGGCGGTGCTGGCGATCTTGCTGGCACCACGCTACCCGCTTGTTATGCTAGGCCTCACCATCGTACTGATGGCGATTTTCGGTCTGGCCGGGGGCATCTGCACACCCGCCTGGATGGACGTCGTCACCCGCGTCACACCCTTGCGTATCCGGGGGAAGCTGTTTGGCTGGAGCGGAGCGCTCAGCGGGTTATTGGGGGCCGGCGGCGGGTTGGTCGCCGAACGGGTACTAGCCGACTTCGCCTTCCCTTACAATTTTGCGGCCTGCTTCGCAGCAACGAGTGTCTGCATGCTGGGCTCATTCGTGGGGCTGGCCGCAATCCGGGAGCCCATCGCCGAGGAACGAACGCCGCCGGGCGCGATTTGGGCGTATGCCCGCCAGTTACCTGTCATGCTACGCCGTGACCGTGACTTTAGTCTCTTCCTTGTGGTTCGGATCCTCAGCGCCTTGGCCGGCATGGCAGTCACCCTGGTGGCGATCTATGCCACGGGGCAGCGTGGACTACCCACAAGCGTTGTCGGCCTGTTTACGGCTGTAATGCTTGGCACCCAAGTGATCACGACGCCGCTCTTCGGGACGATTGCCGACTGGCGAGGCTACAAAAGCTCGTTGCAATTCGCACTGCTCGCTCAAGCGGTGGCAATGGCGCTGAGCCGGGTGGTAACAACAACCCTCGGTTTCTCGCTGGTCTTTGCCCTCATTGGAGCAGCGACAGGCTTGGTTTTCACGACAACGCTCAATTTGGTTGTCGAGTTCGCGCCCCCGGCCGACCGCGTCGCATACCTTGGACTCCACGGCACCTTGATCGCGCCAGCGGTACTCGTGGCGCCGGTGATTGGGGGCGCGCTGGCGGAGGGCGCGGGCTATCCGCTGGCGTTCGGCGTGGGGGCTGTCTGCGGCTTCGCCGCACTTGTACTCTTAACATTTTGGGTGCGCGATCCGCGCTACCGGCAGCTTGCGCCTGCGGCAGCATCGAGCGCGATGGAAGCCTGAGGCAAATGGTTGTTGACCTCGGTTTTTTGGAGGCGTCTGCGCTATACTAGATGCACGAAAATAGTACACGTCTCCCCAACTACAGGCCGAACATTCTTTGAGGACCATCATCGCGAGGTAGTACTTATGACAACTCAATCCATTAGCTTCTTTGAGGCCTCGGTGCCGGTGATCGTGCCACTCGAGACCGTCGCCGTGCGTCTCCGTAAAGCGGACGATGTCGCCATCGTGAAAGACACCGTCATGAAAGGAACCTTCCTGCAGCTGGACGATAGCGATCGCCCGGTACAGATCACGGCACACACGTTGATCCCGAGCGGCCACAAAATTGCACTTCGTGCGCTTGCCGAAGGCGAACCCGTGCGTCGTTACGGCCAAGTGATCGGCTTTGCCAGCCGAGCAATCGCGCCGGGACAGCATGTTCATACCCACAACTTGAATGCCCAGTATTTCATCCGCGACTACGAATACGGTGTTGACGCGCGCCCGATTCAGTATGTACCGCCGGCCGAGCGCCGTACCTTTCTCGGGTATCGCCGGCCATCGGGCAAAGTCGGGACGCGCAACTATATCGCTGTAATCTCGACGGTCAACTGTTCAGCGCATACAGTCCGGGAAATCGCACATGCTTTCACACCGGAACGGCTGGCAGCATATCCTAACGTTGACGGTGTGATCGCGATTGCGCACCAAGCGGGCTGTGCTAACCAGATCGGTGGCGAGGACTATGTGTTGCTCCAGCGCACACTGGCGGGGATGGCCGGGCACCCCAATGTGGGAGGTTACATTTTGGTGGGCTTGGGCTGCGAAGCCAACCAAATTAGTGATCTGATTGCAAATTATGGCTTACTGGGTGACCCGAAGGCCGGGCGACCTGAGCCGATTAGCCTCGTGATGCAGGAGGAAGGTGGCATTCGCAAAACGATTCGGGCCGGGATTGCGGCTGTTGAGCAACTGCTGCCGATTGTAAACGCAACCGCCCGCACGCCCGAGCCGATCAGCGAACTCATGCTGGCACTACAATGTGGTGGCAGCGATGGCTGGTCCGGTGTGACGGCGAATCCGGTGCTGGGCATGGTCGTTGATGAGATCGTGCGCCAGGGCGGGACCGGCGTCTTGGCCGAAACGCCAGAGATTTATGGGGCCGAACACATGCTTATTCGCCGCGCCGAGAGCCGGGAGGTGGGCGAGAAACTTATCGGTCAGATCCATTGGTGGGAGGAGCATACGCGACGACATGGCATCGAAATCGATAATAACCCAAGTCCGGGCAATAAAGCAGGGGGTCTGACCACGATCTATGAGAAATCGCTGGGAGCCGTCGCGAAAGGCGGTACCATGCCGCTGGCCGGTGTTTATGAGTATGCCGAACCGGTGACGGCGCGCGGCTTTACCTTTATGGACACACCCGGCTATGATCCGGTTGCGACCACCGGGCAGGTAGCGGGTGGCTGTAATTTGGTCGTCTTTACGACGGGTCGCGGCTCATGTTTCGGCTTCAAGCCCGCGCCGTCGATCAAAGTATGCACAAACACCTACACCTACGAGCGTATGAGCGATGATATGGATCTTAACGCCGGCCAGGTGCTGGCGGGCGTGCCGATGGAACAGGTCGCAGGCGAACTCCTCGACATGATCATTGCTGTGGCTTCGGGGCAACCGAGTAAGAGCGAGGAGCAGGGTGTCGGTGAGGCCGAGTTCAATCCCTGGAATCGCGGCGGCACATTGTGACGATGATACGGAGTGAAATAATGTCATCTTTTCCACGACTCGCGACGATCCGCCAGCAGGTGCCTTCTGCACCGCTGGCCGATGTTCCCGGCACCGTGCGCGCCGAACTCAAACGTATCGCGCTCGCTGACCAGCTTCGGCCTGGTGCGCGCATTGCGGTGGCGGCCGGAAGCCGCGGTATTGCCGACTACCCGCTGGTAATTAAGACCATCGTAGCTGAGCTCCGATCATATGGAGCCGAGCCTTTCATCTTCCCTGCCATGGGCAGCCACGGCGGTGCCACGGCTGAAGGGCAGCGGGGCGTGCTCGCCGACCTGGGCATTACCGAGCAAAGCATGGGCTGTTCGATCCGCAGCTCAATGGAAGTGGTACAGGTTGGCACAACGGCCGGCGGCTTGCCGGTCTACTGCGACGCTGCGGCGCATGCCAGTGATGGCATTATCATTGTCAACCGGGTCAAAGTGCATACGGACTTTCATGGCACAACCGAAAGCGGTCTGGTAAAGATGATGGCGATCGGCCTTGGGAAGCGCCAGGGTGCCATACTGATTCACGAAGGCGGAGTCCGGGGGCTGCGCGATGATATTCCCCAGGTGGCGGCGGTGCAGGTGAAGGCATCGCCCATCCTCTGTGGCGTGGCAATTGTTGAGGACGGTAACCATCGGGTCAGTATGATCGAAGCGCTGCGAGCCGCTGAGATTCACCAAGAGGAGCCGCGGATCCTCGCCCGCTCACGCGCACTGATGGCAGCCTTGCCAGTTGAGAACTGCGATGTGCTGATCATTGATCGAATTGGCAAAGAGATCAGCGGTGCCGGTATGGATCCCAATATTATTGGGCGTACCTTTATCGATGGTGAGCCTGAACCACTGTCACCGCACATCCATGTGATCGCAGCATTAAGGTTGACCGAGGCCACCCATGGGAATGCCTGTGGCTTGGGCTTTGCCGATCTCGTTTCCCAACCACTCCTTGACGCGATGGATGAGGAGGTCACGCGCATTAACATCGCGACCAGCGGTTTTCCCATCCGTGGGCGCACGCCGCCTAGCTTCGCAGATGATCGGCGGACGATTGAACAGGCGCTACTGATGGCAGCGAATGGGAACGGTCGCCACGATCTGACCATGATGCGTATCCGCGACACGCTTAGCCTAGAACAGCTCTGGGTTAGTGAAAACCTCCTGCCAAGCTTAGCGGGGCAAGCTGGTATTGAGGTCGTGGTGCCACCAGAACCGATGCAGTTTGCGGTTAATGGAGCGCTCTTGTAGCAGGAAGATGCCCACGGCCGGACATCCTCCTGCCAGTTTCGACCACAACCGGCATCTCGCTATGGAAGGCGTTGCGGCTTAGGACCGGCTTTCAGCAGCTGCCATGCGGATCACATTCCATGACAGTTTCGGCAGGGTGGCCGTTAGCTTGCCTTGTGCAAGCCGGGCATCGCCATTGGCATGTGGCACAACTTCGTCAGGTCGCTCGATCGTATTCTGGGCCATAGGATTGGCATGCTCGAGTACCAGATGCTCAACGACTTCGTAACCGCCAACTCCGCGCAGGTCACCTTCCAAGGCCAACGCTTCCTCCTGGCTGCGGTTGACGGCAAAGACTGTTAGTTCCCCGTGCTCTTCGTTTAACACGGCGACGGCGTCGATGCAAGGTACGCTATCATAGGTCGGGTTGCTGTACATGGGCGAATGCACCTGCAGGTTAAGGACGGTACCTCGTCCGTTGCGCGAGGCGTGCATGAACGGATAGAAGGTTGTTTGACGCCAAGCACCTCCGCCTTTGACCGTGCTAATGGGCGCGATTGTATTAACGAGCTGCGCGAGGCAGCCGATCTTAACACGGTCGGCATGGCGCAGCAACGTAATGAGCATTAGACCGACGACCAGCGCATCCTCCTGCGTGTACGGAGCCTCGAAC
>JBBRHB010000075.1:0-12391 GCA_038223355.1 Chloroflexales bacterium | reverse complement strand
AGCGTGCTGCGCCACATTGCCCTGAACCTGTTGAAAGGAGAAAAGACAGCCAAAGTTGGCATCAAGGCCAAACGGCTCAAAGCTGGCTGGAGTGATGACTACCTCCTCAAGGTCGTAGCTCAATAAGATGCGATTGCCCTGTATCCCCCCTTCGGCCACTCGAGAAATAGGCATCAAGGCTCACCTCTGTCTGGTGTTGACCGCTACTTAACAATCAGGGCTGTGACCATACCAAACATACCATGCTCCGACTCAGCGTGGCCCAAAATATGGCAGTGGAAAGCCCATAATCCCGCCTCGGTGCAATCCACAATCACGTCCCACCGCTCGCCTGGGGCAATGTTCACCGTATCATTCATGTACGGCTGCGGTAAGTTCCAGCCATCCTTTGCAAATGTCAGTTGTGGCAAGCCATGGAGGTGCATCGGGTGAATCATCTGCCCTTCGTTCATGTAGCGAATGCGAATTTTCTCACCCAGCTTGGCCGTCAAGGGCTGCGTCGCCGGGAAACCTTTGCCGTTGATTGTGAAGCCGCCCAACTGGTCGTTGAGGATCAAGGTGTAGTCATGATCATAAGCCGGGTCCTTACTACGATCCTTCGGCTGGATGATGAAGGCGCCCAGCATACCCTTGCCAACCTGCAGCGTCGAGTTGTGATGGGCATGGTACATATGTGATCCCGGATTCTTGACTGTGAATTCGTATGTGAAGGTCGAGCCGGGCGTAATTGGGGCCTGAGTCAGACCTGGGACACCATCCATATTGTTGGGAACCATGACACCGTGCCAATGCACCGACGTGCTCTCAGGCAGTTGGTTATGCACGAGCACGCGCACCCTGTCCCCCTCTGTCACCCGAATCTCCGGGCCCGGAACCTGATCGTTATAGGCCCATGCCTCAGCCATTTGTCCCGGCGTCACTTCCCATTGAATAACTTTGGCCGTTAGCTCAAAGACCTTAACGCCATTATCGATTCGTGGCTGTAACGGCTGGTTGCCTTGCCCTGCCGTCTTCGCGGGAAAGGCCTTAATGCCGTCAATGTGCATCCGGTCCATCGCTTGCCAGTCGACGTCGGCCGTAGCCTTAGCCGCAGCTGCGGGTGGGTTCGTCATGTCCGTCATGGGGGCGGCAGTTCCAATGGCAGCGGCATTACCACAGGCGCTCAACACACCAGCGGCTGTTGGCAGGGCAATCCCAAGTCCCAACAGCTTCAAAATATCGCGGCGGCTCCGTGGTTTGGTGGCAACGTCGGTTAGAGTCTGTGACGTAGTGTCCATGAGCGGTGCGTCTCCTTCAATGCAAGCGATGTGGGATCGTGGATAACTGTTAGAAGTGTAACAACCGCAACGCTGGCCGCCGGGCAAGGGTTCTTCACCACCGGTAAAGAAAGGACCACCCTCAACGGGATGCTGGCATTCCACGTGCTCGGGAGGATACCAGGAGGAACGTATGCAGCATATCGCATTAGTTGGACTCGGCATCATGGGCAATGGTATGGGACAAAACCTGATTAAAGCGGAGTACCCCCTGACGGTCTATAACCGTACCCAAGCGAAGGCGGAGGAGCTGGCTAACGCCGGAGCTACCGTCGCCACAACTCCCAGAGCAGCCGCTCAACATGCAGACGTCGTTATCAGTATCGTCGCGAATGATGATGCGTCGCGCGCCGTGTGGCTTGGCACGGATGGTGTGCTAGCGGGTGCACGCCCAAACACGCTCTTGATCGAATCAAGCACCTTATCACCGGCCTGGATTCGCGAGCTAGCCGGTTTGGCCGAGGCTAAGCAATGCCAGTTAATTGATGCACCAGTGGGCGGTAGCAAGCCACAGGCTGAGGGCGGCCAGCTCATCTTTTTTGTTGGGGGTAAGCGCGCAGATCTCGAGCGCGCCGCGGCCATTTTTGCAGTGCTGGGACAGCGCGTAAATTACTTGGGGCCTATCGGCAGCGGCGCAACGATGAAGCTGGTTAACAATCTCATGGGTGGCATCCAGGTTGCGGCGCTCGGTGAGGCTCTAGCGCTGGCTGAAGCAGCCGGCCTGAATCTCGAACAAGTGGCCGATCTCTTGGCGAATGGTGCTCCCGGTAGCCCAATCGTTAAGACGAAAGCACCCTCGATGGTTGCCCACGACTATCCCACGAACTTTGCTCTGCGCTGGATGTACAAAGACCTTTCCTACGCCCTCGCAGAAGGCGAGTCGCACCAGCTTGCGTTGGCAACCGTGGCAGCAGCTCGTAACCTGTACCAGCAAGGGATAGATCGCGGGCTTGCTGATGACGATTTTGCGGCGGTCGCCGAGACAGTGCGCGCTGCTGAAAAGTGATATTGCTGGAAAACGTTACCGGCCTCTGAATTGCGGTGTTCGTTTTTCCAAAAAGGCTGCAACGCCTTCGCGGTGATCCTCGCTCACAATCGTCTGCTTCTGTAACTGCGCCTCATACTCGATTGTCGAGCCGAGGTCGTGTTGCAGTGCGTGATAGAGGGCGCGCTTGGTCAAACCCAGAGCGAGAGTCGGTCGTTGCGCGAGCTTTGTGGCCCAGGCCAAGGCCTCGGCTTGCAGGCCGCCAGCCGGCACGACTCGGTTGGTCAAGCCCAGCTCCAGACAGCGTGCTGCCGGAATATGCTCGCCCTGAATTGCCAACTCGTAGGCCCGACTATAGCCGATCAAACGGACGAAGAACCAGGAGGTACCTGCATCAGGGACGAGGCCAATGTTGCTAAAGGCTTGCATGAGGCCACCATCGTCAGCCATCACCCGCAAATCACAAGCCAGTGCTAATCCGGCGCCGGCGCCGGCAGCAGTTCCATTAATGGCCCCGATGATCGGCTTCTCGATGGTAGATATTAACTGCATCAAGGGTTGGTAAAACTGGACGAGATACTCATAAACCTGCTCAGGACTGGGCCTGTCGGCAAACACGGATAGGTCAGCACCCGAGCAAAATCCTCTGCCCGCGCCTGTAAGCACAATCGCCCGTACCTCGCTAGCCTCTTGTGCCATGGCGAATGCCTGGGTAAGCCCCTCGATTGCACTTTGGTCTAGGGCATTACGCCGCTCCGGACGGTTCAACGTAATGACAGCTACCCCACCGTCAAGCTCGTACCGAACGCTCGTCGTTTGTAGCATACGAAGGTCTCCTTGATGGGCCGAAGCTACGTGTAGCGGTGTCCCACACCGCTACGTTTCGCTGAGTTGCCTAAGGCATGCCGGAATTAATTTGTGAGTATGTTGTCGATACTTTCCGCCCAAAGATTGTCAGGACTCCAACCACAACAATAGCAATCAAAATAAGAATTAGGCCATATTCGATGAGTCCTTGACCGGGCTCTCGGGTAAAGAATATACGAATCACCTTCAGCCTCACCCTCTCTACTACGCTCAGATAGCAAATAAATAACTGGTCCTTAAAATATACGGTAGAGGTCAATGGGCTACAGGTCATGGCGTGGGACTAAGGGAAACTCTTGTGGTCCTGCCTGTGCCCGGTTATCTCCAGGCGCATGGCAGACCAGGTTGACCAGAGCGGAGATCAGTGTGCTCCGCTCAACTCCGCAACGGATTGATCGATGGCAAGGCCCAGTCCTTCGGCTACGCGTTGCCCGTAGTCAGGATCGCACTGGCGAAAGTGTCCAACCATGCGCTCCTGAATATCTAGGTTACACTGCTTCAGGTTCGTAACGAGATTGTTGATCAGATCATCGCGCTCCCACTGCTCGATCACACGATAGCGCTCACCCACCTGCTGGTAGTCATTCGTGCGGCTGATCTTTTGGCGAACGAGGCTGCCCGCAATGTATGGCGAGTGGTCCTTTCCTGCCTTCGGGGCCTCCTGCAGACCTCCCCGGCTACTCGGCTCGTAGTTAACGTGTGGATTTGCTCCTGCCTCGTTCCCGTCTACGTACAAGGCCATCTGGCCGTCGCGCTGATTTGTCGCCACGTGCGTCTTCGCGCGATTAATCGGGAGTTGTAGGTAGTTTGGCCCCACGCGGTAGCGCTGAGTGTCGGAGTATGAGAGGGTGCGGCCCTGGAGCATCTTATCATCCGAGAAGTCGAGCCCATCAACGAGTACACCAGTGCCAAAAGCAGCTTGCTCGACTTCAGCGAAGTAGTTTTGCGGATTCTTGTTCAGCACCATTCGGCCGACGGGGAGCATCGGGAACTGCTCTTCGGGCCAGATTTTCGTGTCATCGAGTGGATCGAAGTCCAACTCGCTATGCTCATCATCAGACATGATCTGGACCATAAACTCCCATTCAGGGAATTCTCCCCGCTCGATCGCATCATACAAGTCCTGCGTGCCGTGATTGAAGTTGGTCGCCTGAAGCTCGTTGGCCTCAGCCTGCGTCAGCGACTTGACCCTTTGCTTAGGGATCCAGTGGTACTTTACCAACACGCCAACACCATCAGTGTTGTACATCCTGTATGTGTTGACACCTGCGCCTTCCATGTGCCGGTAGCTGGCCGGTATGCCACGCGGGCTAAACAGGAAGGTAATCATGTGCATCGACTCAGGTGTCAGGCTGATAAAGTCGAAGATGCGATTCGGGTCCTGGCGGTTCGTCACCGGATCAGGCTTGAAGGAGTGCACTACATCGGGGAATTTGACGGGATCGCGGATGAAAAACACCTTTAGGTTATTGCCCACGAGATCCCAGTTGCCATCCTCGGTGTAGAACTTCACGGCGAACCCGCGTGGATCGCGGAGCGTCTCAGGGGAGTGGCCGCCATGAACGACGGAAGAGAAGCGCACAAAAACTGGCGTGCGCTTGCCGCGCTCCTGGAAGAGCTTGGCACGTGTATACGTGCTCGCTGGCTTGTCGCCAATCGTGCCGAAGGCTTCAAAGTAGCCATGCGCACCGGCGCCCCGGGCGTGCACCACGCGTTCCGGGATGCGTTCGCGGTCAAAGTGGGTAATCTTCTCGATGAACTGATAGTTTTCCAGTGTTGTCGGGCCCCGTTCCCCCACGGTGCGCGTGTTTTGATTGTCATAAACCGGATGTCCCTGGCGATTGGTCAGGATGCGCTCTTCGGCGTCGTTGCCGTCTTGGCGACTATGATTCATTTCATCGGTCATTGTCATTTCCTTCTTAGGTAAAGCATAACCCGAAGTGATACCAACGTACCACATCGGCTGCCATTCCTGGCAGGGAATATTGACACACGCCCAACAAATTGCGTAGGATAGGAAGTAGAGTTTCAAACCTTCGATATGTGTGTTGACTATGAAAAAGCTTATCAACTCTCCCGAAACGCTGGTGCGCGACGCGTTAGCAGGCATGGCCGCCGCGCACTCCGACCTGATCAACGTTTACTTCGATCCTGACTTCGTGGTGCGGGCTGATGCGCCCGTCAAGGGCAAAGTGAGTCTGGTCTCCGGTGGTGGCAGCGGTCATGAGCCGTTGCACAGTGGTTTTGTGGGACGGGGCATGCTTGATGCCGCATGTCCCGGAGCCGTTTTTACTTCACCGGTCCCTGATCAGATACTCGCTGCGACAAAAGCCGTCAATGGTGGCGTTGGTGTCCTACACATCGTCAAGAACTACACCGGCGACATTATGAACTTCGAAATGGCAGCCGAGTTGGCCCAGGCCGAAGGCATCAAGATCGCCAGCGTGATAATTAATGATGACGTCGCGGTGCAAGACAGCCTTTACACTGCCGGCCGGCGTGGTGTGGGGGCGACGGTTCTCGTCGAAAAAATCGGCGGCGCTGCTGCCGAGGCGGGCATGCCTCTGGCCGAGGTTAAGCGCATTTGTGAGAAGGTTAATGCCGCCACGCGTTCGATGGGCATGGCACTCACATCGTGTACCGTTCCGGCAGCGGGTAAGCCCACATTTGAACTCGGCCCGGATGAAATGGAGATCGGGATTGGCATTCACGGCGAGCCAGGTCGTAAGCGGCTGCCTCTGGCATCGGCCGCTGACATCGTCGGGATGCTGGCCGGCGCAGTCCTCGACGACCTGCCCTTTAAGCGCGGCGACGAGGTGTTGGCCTTTGTGAATGGCATGGGTGGCACACCGCTTATCGAACTGTATATCGTGTACAACGAGCTTGTTAAGATCTGTAAAACAAAGGGCATTATGCTCAGCCGCAACTTGGTCGGGAGCTATATCACCGCCCTAGAAATGGCCGGGACGTCGCTCACCCTGCTGAAGTTAGACGATGAGTTGCGGCAACTATGGGATGCGCCGGTCCACACCGCCGCGCTCACGTGGGGAGTGTAAGGAGAACGCATGCGGATTACTGCTGAGCATGTCATCCACTTTCTCGATACGCTCGCCGCCCGTATGAAGGAGCAACGGGCGTATCTGACCGAACTTGACTCACCAATTGGTGATGCCGATCATGGTACAAACCTCGACCGAGGCTTTAGCGCAGTCGTTGTCAAACTGCCGGAACTTGCCGGCAAAGATATTGGTACGATCCTCAAAATGACCGGCATGACGTTGGTTTCCAACGTCGGAGGATCATCCGGCCCACTATACGGCACAGCCTTTTTGCGAGCGGGCATGCTGTTCAGCGACCGTTATGAACTGGCCGATGATGACCTGCAGACTGCGCTTGAAGCCGCACTTGCAGGGATAATGATGCGGGGCAAGGCGCAACGTGGCGAGAAAACGATGATCGATACACTTGCCCCAGCGATCGATGCACTGAAATCCGCGCGTGCTGCCGGTGCTGACCTCGTTACCGCAGTGCGGGAAGCGACAATTGCTGCGGAGCAGGGAATGCAAGCTACGATCCCCATGCTTGCGACGAAGGGCCGTGCTTCGTATGTAGGCGAACGGTCAATCGGTCATCAAGATCCTGGTGCGACCTCGGCGTATCTCATTATTGTCGTGCTCCGTGAGGGGCTGGAGCAGATCGCGAGTAAGGCCTCATAATAGTCAAGCCGGACGCGGTAAGGAGGTAAAGCTCATGGCGAAGTATGTAGCAGCCATAGACCAGGGCACGACCAGCACACGTTGCATGATCTTCGATCATGGCGGCAATATTGTCTGCTACGACCAAAAGGAGCACGAGCAAATCTATCCTAAGCCCGGTTGGGTCGAGCATAATGCCACTGAGATTTGGACAAACACTCAAGAGGTCGTGCAGGGGGCTCTCCACAAAGGTAACATCGATGTGCAAGAAATCGCCGGCATCGGCATCACCAACCAGCGCGAAACCGCTTTGGTTTGGGATAAGGCCACTGGGCGGCCCTTGTACAACGCGATTGGCTGGCAAGACACGCGCACTGATCGCATTTGTAACGCATTGGCCGGCGATGGTGGCCAGGATCGCTTCCGCGCCATAGTTGGGCTACCGCTCTCAACCTACTTTTCTGGACCGAAGATTCGTTGGATTCTCGATAATGTCGACGGTGCTCGGGCTGCTGCTGAGCATGGTGATGCTGTCTTTGGCAACATCGATAGCTATTTAATCTGGCATCTAACGGGTGGTACCAAAGGTGGGGTCCATGTGACCGATGTTACCAATGCGTCGCGCACCATGCTGATGGATCTCAAAACACTCCAATGGGATGACGAGATTTGCAAGACGATGGGGATCCCCAAGCGGATGTTGCCTGCTATCCGCTCGTCAAGTGAGGTGTACGGTACGGCACAGGGGCTGCTTACCGGTATCCCGGTGGCCGGCGATCTCGGTGATCAACAGGCGGCAACGGTTGGTCAAACATGCTTCAACCGTGGTGAAGCTAAGAATACCTACGGCACCGGCAATTTTATGCTGATCAACACCGGGACCGAGGTAATACCATCCAAGAGTGGACTACTAAGCACGCTCTGCTATAAGTTTGGTAACGAGCCGGCCGTCTATGCGCTAGAAGGCTCAATTGCCATCACCGGTGCGCTCGTCCAATGGCTGCGCGACAATCTCGGTTTGATCTCGCAATCCGTCGATGTGGAGACGCTAGCGAAAACCGTCGATGATAATGGCGGCATCTACATCGTGCCAGCGTTTTCTGGCCTGTTTGCCCCATACTGGAAAGGTGACGCTCGTGGTGTGATCGTTGGTATGACGCGCTACGTAAACAAAGGGCATATTGCGCGCGCGTCCTTGGAAGCAACCGCATTCCAGACGCGCGAGGTGCTCGAAGCGATGGAAATCGACTCAGGCGTGGAACTGAAGTCATTACGGGTTGATGGCGGCATGGTTGTCAACGATACCTTGATGCAGTTCCAGGCCGATATTTTGGGTGTGCCGGTAATCCGGCCGAAGGTGGCCGAAACTACAGCGCTTGGTGCCGCGTATGCCGCCGGTCTGGCGACGGGCTTTTGGAGCAATCTAGACGAGCTACGCGAGAACTGGGGTGTTTCCAAAACGTGGGAGCCCCGTATGGACGAGACGCAGCGTCAGCAGCTGTACCGCCAGTGGAAGCGGGCGGTTGAGCGCTCGTTCGGCTGGATCGAAAACGAGCAGCAGGCCGAGAAGACGGCGTAGCCAGCTCGATCATTATAGAAGGACCACTATGATAGGGATGCTGATTGTCTCGCATAGCCGTAAAATCGCCGAAGGGGTTTTGGAACTCGCCGAGCAAATGGGCCAGCAGCAGGTGCCGCTTCGGGCTGCCGGTGGCATGAGCGATGGTGCGCTGGGTACCAGCGCCGAAGTGATCCATGCCGCCGCCTTGGAACTTGCCGGCATGCCGATTGATGGCTTGCTCGTCCTCCTCGATTTGGGCAGCGCGGTTCTAAGCACTGAAATGGCTCTGGAAGGCTTTGCCAAGCCGTTTGTTATCAGCGACGCGCCGTTGGTCGAAGGGGCGATGATGGCAGTGATAGAAGCCGCCATTGGTGGCAGCCTGGAGCAGGTGGCGGCGGCGGCTGATCGGACCAAAACCCTGCGCAAACTCCTCGGCTAGCATCTTCCGCAGCGCTTGATAGGCAGATGCTGCAGCACCTTGAACAGAAAGGTTTCTGCTCATGTCCGAAACCCACGAGCTTGTGTTGATCGTTAGTCATCCAAATGGCCTCCACCTGCGTCCTGCCGCACTGTTCGTGCGAACAGCGGCGCGTTTTCATAGCACCATCACGGTCAGCAACTTGAGTCGCGTAGGTAGCCTCCCGGTCGATGCGAAAAGCATGTTCGGCGTTATGCAGCTGGGCGTCGCTGAGGGGCATACGATAGAAGTGCACTCCGCCGGCGACGATGCCGCTGCCGCGCTGGTTGCGATCCAGCGGCTGGTCGCTAATGATTTTGAGGAACAAGCTTGACCCGCCTATTGCAGGGCCTGAGCGGTGCGCCCGGCATAGCCTTTGGCACGACAGTCCGCCTGGATCTGCCCAGTCCAGTATTACAGACCGCCCTCCCGTTGGCTGGCGGCGTGATGGAGCATTTCACGCGGCTGCAGGCCCAGGTCGTCGCAGCGCTTCAAGCGGTAGCGAGCGAGCTACGGGCTGAAGGTAAGCCAGACGAGGCGGCGATTTTGGCTGCGCAGGCGCTGTTGGCGAACGACCCGGCGCTGACCGCAGAGGTTCGCCGACGAGTATTGGACGAGCAGATCCCGTTGGTTGACGCTATTCAAGCGGCAACCGGCGCGATGACGGCGCTGTTACGCAGCCTAGACGACCCATATCTTCGGGAGCGGGCCGGCGATGTGCTGGCCGTGGGTAAGCAATTGCAGCAAGCGTTAAGCGGGACCACTCCGACACATACCTTGCTCACCAATGCCATTGTGATTAGCCATGACCTGACACCATTGGAAACGGCAACATTACGTAAAAGCGGCATCGCCGGGTTTGCCACCGCCGGCGGTACGACGACCGGGCACGTCGCAATTCTAGCCCGGGCACTTGGCATTCCGGCAGTAGTTGGCCTCGGGGAGGCTCTGATGGACGTGCCTGCGGGAGTGCCTGCCATTCTCGTCGCCGATAGCGGCTTACTCATGATCGAGCCGAGTAGCGACGAAATTGCCTTGTATACTGCCGAACGCGCAACACGGCAGGCCGCCGAGTCGCGTCGCCTGGCAGTCGTTGGTGTACCGGCCACGACGCGGGATGGCTCTCCCTTCGATCTCTGGGCCAACATTGGCCATCCATCCGAAGCCCAAACTGCTCTACGGTATGGTGCCAGTGGCATTGGCTTATTGCGCACCGAGTTTCTGTTACTTGACCGGGCCGCGCCTGCCGGCGAAGACGAGCAATATGCGGCCTACGCAGAGCTGCTCCAGGCGATGGCCGATCGACCCGTGATCGTCCGGACGCTGGACGTTGGCGGTGACAAACGGCTCGCCTACCTACCGGAGCTTGACGAAGCGAATCCTTTTCTCGGCACGCGTGGCATTCGTTGGGCTATACGCTTCCCGGATATGTTCCGGGCCCAGCTGCGCGCTTTGCTACGTGCCGCACCCCGCGGAGATCTGCGCATCATGCTGCCGATGGTGGCTACCCCGGAGGACGTGTCATGGGCGCGTGGAGAGATTGAAGGTGTAGCGAACGAGCTCGCTCTTTCAGGTGTCGACTACCGTGCCGAAGTTCCGGTTGGCATTATGGTCGAAACGCCGGCCGCTGCAATTACGCTTGACCGTTTCGGGGGCATCGACTTTTGCTCGATAGGTAGCAACGACCTCGCGCAGTACACGCTGGCGGCTGATCGAACAGATGCAACGCTGGTACAACGCTACCGGTCGGACGACCCGGCAATCTTTCGTCTGCTACGTATGGTTGCCGCGTCGGCGGCACGCCTGGCTCTGCCAGTCAGTCTATGCGGCGAGTTAGCTGCCGAACCGCAACACGCGATCGCACTTGTTGGCTTGGGCATTGGCAAATTGAGTATGTCTCCCTCTGCGATTCCACAAGTCAGGGAGGCGTTACAATCTGTGTCGCTCTCGGAGACCAAGCAACGCGCTGCGCAAGCGTGTGACTACCATCAGGAATAAGTATTACCTTCTATCGTACTCCTTAGCACAACTTCCAGACGCGTGTGACTTTTCTTCGGCGCTGCCGTCTTTCTCTATAGCAGCACGTATTCCTCCTTTTATATGCTGCACTTGTAGGAGTTCGCACCAATGGATTTTAACGCGCTGGTGGCAGGATTGGTAGCGTTTGCTCCCAAAATTATTGCTGCCGTAGTAATCTTGATCGTCGGTTTGATCGTCGCCTCGCTTGTATCAGGCGTTGTACGGGCTGCTCTACGTCGGAGTGGGCTTGGTGCCCGCCTGGGTCATGCGCTCGGCAGTAAATCAGGTACACCTGCTCCGGATGTATCTGGCATTGCCGGGACCGTGGTCTATTACCTCATCGTCCTATTTGTTCTCGTCGCATTCTTCCAAGCCCTCAACATCACCAGTATTGTCGACCCGTTGAATGCCTTGCTCATTGCGCTGTTGGCATTTTTACCACGGCTCCTTGGCACCGCGATCTTGCTGGTTGTCGCATTCGTGCTTGCGACGGTGTTACGAATTGTTGTGCAGCGTCTCCTGACCAGCGCTGGAATCGATGAGCGGCTGGGCCGATCGATGGCCGGGCCACCAACAACGAGCGTAGCTTCTACAACTGCCGTGGATGCAGGACGGTTAGCGGCACAGAGCGGGAGCGGCAGTCTCAGCCAAACCCTCGCCCAGGTCGTTTATTTTGTTGTGCTCTTATTTTTCCTGCCGGCGGTGTTGGATGCACTTGGTCTGCAAGGACTGCTTGGTCCGGTACAAGGGCTACTAAATGAAATCCTGGGGTTCCTCCCGAACTTGATCTCCGCCGCAATCATTCTCATCGTCGGCTGGTTTGTGGCGACGCTCGTCCGCAGAACCGTGACCGGCTTACTAGCTGCGGCTGGAATTGATTGCCTAAGCGAGCGGCTAGGCCTTGCAGCCGCCCTCGGTCGTCAACGGTTATCGGGATTGCTGGGGCTGATCCTCTATATCTTTATTTTGTTGCCCGTCTTGGTCTCGGCCCTCAGCGCCTTACGACTTGACGCCGTCACGGCACCGGTCAGCAATCTGCTCAACACCATCGTAGCCGCCATTCCGCTGATTCTTAGCGCGTCCGTGCTCCTCATCATCTCGTATGTTGTAGCGCGTATCGTTGCCTCGCTCGTGAGCAACCTTTTGACAGGCCTGGGTTTTGACCGCGTGCCTGCGGCGTTAGGGATGCAAACAACGACCATGGCCGGTGGCAGGACACCCTCGGACGTCGCCGGGGGCCTCACGCTGGCGATTATTATGCTGTTTGCAACCATCGAAGCCCTACAGCTCCTGCACTTTGTCGTCCTGGCCGGCATTGTGACGCAGTTCACCGTGCTGCTTGGGAAAGCTGTCTTAGCCATCATTATTTTCGCCCTCGGCCTCTATCTGGCGGGCCTCGTTGGGCGGGCGGTGAATGCGAGCGCGACGCGTCAGTCAACGTTGGTCTCGCAGGTTGCACGCATGTTCATTATTGTGCTAGCGAGTTCGATG